>RECE01000284.1 GCA_007694165.1 Bacteroidota bacterium | reverse complement strand
TTGTCAAGGTTCCCGTGTATATTGTATCTACCGGCCCCGATCGTAAGAATACCATTGTGAGGTAGGATGGTTTTAAGTAGGGTCTCTGAGCAGTTCGACAAGCTCACTATTCGAACGAGCTAAATTCCAAGGGTTTACAGGGCCCTTCGCTCTTTTTACATACAACCGGTAGTGCTGTTAATGATGGATTGTGCTGATGGGAACAGTCGCTTTGCATTACATACGGAACAGGGTTTACGGGGCCCTTCGCTCATTTTTAATCCAACCGGCAGTGATGTAAATGATGGATTCAGCTGATGGCAACAGTCGTTCAATTCATTGCATCCGCTCAGGGTGACAGGCGCCCTGGAAAAAATAAAAGAAAAAAAGGGAGGGCGGCGGAGCCGCCCTCCCTTTTTTTCTCCCCCCTATACACCTGCCGCCCTGTCATTAGTAGCGCAGCGAAGGATCCCGTTATAAAATGCATGCTTCTAATCCCGAACCCCGGTCGCCACCGGACGAGAGGAAATGAGCAGCAGGTGCCCGGCCCCGAAGGCCGGAAACAGAACCGCTAACCGCTAACCTTATTACCTTAGTAGCAATGGTCGTATTGTGTAAAAACCTAACCTTATTACCTTATTGAAAAATACTTTGCGCTTAAAAACGAAGGTGGGGCAGAGAATTCCCGAAAAATCACAAGTGATTTTTAAAAACTGCGTCTCAGCGCCTCTGCGAGAATAAAAAAATCAGAACAGGCTGATTGCAAATTGAGGGTTGTCATTTCCGATATCAAAACTTTAAGATTTACAGCTCCAACCGCTGTTTGTATAAGGTAATAAGGTTGGAGTTGATGGGTGGGAGCGAAGGGTTACTAAGGTAATAAGGTTGGTTAATTCCGGTAAATAAAAACCAAGATTAGGGTTTCCTTTTTGCACTCAACAATCCCTCCTGCAAATCAACATTTCAACAATCCAACAATCATATGATCCGACGTCCTCTTTCTACAATCTGAAATCTAAAATCTGCATTCAAAATCTACATTCTAAAATCTGAATTTTGAAATTCTACTCTCTCGTCAGGCCATTAACCATTTACAATTAACCACTTATAATTAAACCTTTCCTTCTTTATTTATACTGATTCTAAATAACGCTCTATGAGGCAATTAGGCATCAAAATATTTAATTAGTCCGTAAAAATACCGTAATTTTGAAGCTGAGGAATTTTACAGTCCGAACTATATCAATTGACTACTATATAAAATAAAAAAAAAGCACAGTATGGAAAAAAGCATTAAAGGAACAAAGACAGAGCAGAATCTTTTGAAAGCTTTTGCAGGTGAATCACAGGCTACGCGCCGCTATGAAATGTATGCCAAGATAGCCAAAGAAGAAGGTTATGAGCAAATTGCAGGATTCTTTATAGAAACTGCCAACCAGGAAAAAATGCATGCCAAAAGGTTCTATGAATTTCTTGAAGGAGGAATGGTAGAAATTACAGCTGCGTATCCTGCCGGTAAGCTCGGCACCACTGCAGAAAACCTCAAAGGAGCTGCTGCCGGCGAAAATGAAGAATGGGAAATTTTGTATCCGGAATTTGCAAGAATTGCAGAAGAAGAAGGTTTCAAAAGAATTGCCACAACTTTTCGTTTAATTGCCGCTGCAGAAAAAAATCACGAAGAGCGCTACCTGAAGCTACTCAAGCGAGTAGAAGAAGAAAGTGTTTTCAAGCGTCCGGAAAAAATAAAATGGTATTGCCGAAAGTGCGGGTATATTTATGAGGGTGAAAAAGCGTTGAAGAATTGCCCCACCTGTGCCCATCCTCAGGCATACTTTGAAGAGTGGTGTGAGAATTATTGATTCACTTCTAAACCTAAAAAAAAGGTTGTTTCGCCTGGTGAAACAACCTTTTTTTTTACTTGTTTTATTTTCTATTCTGTCATCAGGGCAACGCCTACCATGCCCACACCTGCACTGATAGCCAACACCGGAGATACTTCCATAATATACCGCGGCTTTTGACCTGTAATGGCTTCGATTTCGGTAGCGTACCATTGTGCTGTTTCGGGATCCTGTGCATGGAAAATACAATAACCCCACAATTTTTTGCCCTCGATATATTTGTAGGCATGGGAAAGCGTTTTCTTCAAGCTTCCTTTGTAACTAAAGGCCTTGTCGAACAAGAGTGCTTTACCCGTTTCATCAATTGAAATAATGGGTTTGGTATTGAGCATACTGCCTATGAATCCTTTGGCGGGACTTACCCTGCCACCTTTGACAAATGATTTGAGTGACTTTGCCCCCACAAACAACTTTACCTTGTCTGTCCATTCTTTTGTCTTTTCTGCAAGCTCTTCATGGGAAATTCCCTGTTCGATGGCCTCTGCCATTCTCAGCGCAATCATCCCTGCAGCACCGCTGGTCTGTCGGGTGTCAATCACATCAATGGTTTTCTCACTTTCCTGTTGAATTTTTTCTGCTGCCTTTTTACTGTTGGCAAAGGTGCCACTCAATATGCTGGAAATGTGAATGGCAATGATAGAATCATAATGTGTGGAAAGATAGCTGAAAGTATTGGTTAAGTCCTTCACTGCCGGCTGCGAGGATGTGGGGTAATCCTCTGAGGTTTCCAACAGGTGGAAAAACTTTTCCTGGGTAATGGTGAGCCTGTCCAGAAATTGACTCTCACCAAAAAATACATTCAATGGCACAACGTGAATCTGATGGTGTTCGATAATTTCTTTGGGTATATCACAGGTAGAGTCTATTACCAGGGCTATATTGTGTTTGCGTCGGTGGGCAATATCGTTTTGTTTTACCATATCATCTACCTTTTGGTAAAGGATAGATCCTACGTCTGCCAGATGGGCAAAAATCTCTTCGGGTTGGTTGGTGTGGATATGTATTCTCATTCTTCGTTCGGGGCCGGCCATTACCAGGGAGTCTCCTTTGTCCATCAAATATTCTTTGATCCGGGCTTTATCGGTATCTTTGAGAGAAATCAGGGCCTCAGTGCAATAGCGAAATTCACTCTCACCATGGTCTTCCAGCACTATTGCATCTTCGTGTACCGGAGTGGTTTTAAAACTCAGGATCTTTTTTACATTCTCTTTTTGAAAAATATGGCTTATACCCTCCAGAAATATCACAAATCCCTGGGCTCCGGCATCCACTACGTTGTTTTGGGCCAGAATTTTAAGTTTTTCCGGTGTTTTTGCCAGTGATTCCTGTGCTTTTACCAATGATTCCTGCATGAGCTGTTCAAAGGTCTCAAATTTGTCTTTGAGCATGTAAATGAATTCGGCCCATTCGCGCAGCACCGTAATGATAGTGCCTTCAACGGGGTTTGATATAGCCTGGTAAGCATAGTCAACCGCTTTCATGATTGCTTCTGCAAAATCGCTCAGCGTAATTTCCTTTTTATCTTCTATTTCATTGCTCATTCCATAAAGAAACTGGGCAATGATGATTCCTGAGTTCCCTCTTGCGCCGGTAAGAGCTGCCTCTGCAATAGCTACGGAAGTATGTTTGATATGATTGCTGGGTGCTGTGTTCTCCACTATAGACCGAAAGGTAGAAGCGAGGTTGGTGCCTGTGTCTGCATCCGGCACGGGGAAAACATTCATTTTGTTGAGCATTCTCTGGTTTTCAAAAACATTGAATGCTCCTGCCAGGAAACTGTAATACAATCTTTTGCCATCAAGTAAATTCTGTTTGCTCGTTTGGGGTGTTTCGTTCATAGGGTTGCTTTTTTTGTTTAAGCGAAAGCACTCATGCAAGTATTTTGAGTATTTTTCGCGTTTTTCCGGGGGCAAAGATATATGATTTTTTCAAAACTTTATTTTGTGGCGGGGTGAGCTGCAGTCACCCCGTCACTTTAATGCAATTAACCCTGATACTGCTCGTGACGGGGCCACTCTAAGTGACCCCGCCACTAAAGTTGCACCACAAAACCTTGGAGGTTTCCAAAACCTCCAAGGTTTCCAAAATGCTGGGTGGTTTACAAAGGGTGGTGAAACATGAAATTAGTGGCGGGGTGAACTGTAGTCACCCCGTCACTATAATGCAAGGACTAAATTGTTGCTGGTGACGGGGCCACTCCAAGTGACCCCGCCACTAAAGTTGCACCACAAAACCTTGGAGGTTTCCAAAATCTCCAAGGTTTTCACAAAATTAGTGGCGGGGTGAGCTGTAGTCACCCCGTCACTTAATGCATTAGCCCGGACGGGAACTTAGAGTCCCGACCGGGCTAAAACTGTCGTCCGGTGGCGATCAGAGTTCGCCTCCGGACTAAATGAGCATTTTACGCACAATTTATTTTCTGCTGTGGGGATACAAATCGGGAAACCTTTCCGGGTTATGCTGATGCATGATTTCATAAATGGCATCAAAAACATCTTCTGCGTTGGGGTTGGAAAAATAGTCGCCATCGGTACTGTAGGCAGCCCGATGGTCTTTGGCCGTAACGGTTCCGGGTTTGGCATCCAGGTAAAGATAACCGCTTTGTTCTTCCAGTACTTTCTGCATCATAAAAGCAGTGGCCCCTCCGGGTACATCTTCATCAAAGAAAACGATTTTGTTGGTTTTCTTCAGCGACTCAACAATAGTTTGATTGAGGTCAAAGGGGAGGAGGGTTTGCACATCAATCAGCTCAACGGCTATGCCATATTCACTGAGCTGGTTCGCAGCATCTTCTGCCACCCTCACGCATGAGCCGTATGTAACCAGGGTAACATCATCACCTTCTCTGAGTATCTCGGGTTTGCCCAGCGGAACGGTAAACTCGCCGATATTATCGGGAAGGGTTTCCTTGAGGCGGTAACCGTTGAGGGGTTCAATGATCAGGGCAGGGTCATCACTTTGAAGCATGGTATTGTAAAATCCTGCCGCCTGGGTCATGTTGCGGGGCACCAAAACATAAACTCCCCTGATGGAGTTGACAACCATGCTCAATGGGCTGCCCGAGTGCCATATCCCTTCGAGTCGGTGGCCACGGGTGCTGATAATTAAAGGCGCTTTTTGTCCCCCTTTGGTACGGTAGTGTAAGGTGGCAAGGTCGTCGCTGATTACCTGCAGTGCATAAAGCAGGTAGTCGAAATACTGTATCTCGGCAATGGGGCGAAGCCCCCGCATGGCCATGCCCAGTGCCTGACCCAGTATGGTTGCCTCGCGAATACCTGTATCGGCTACCCGCAATTCACCATATTTTGCCTGCATTCCCTCCAGGGTTTGGTTTACTCCTCCTATTTTACCTACATCTTCTCCAAATATCAGTGTTTCGGGATATTTGCTGAATATGTAGTCATAGTTTTTAACCAGAATTTCTCTCCCATTGATGCGCTTGCTGCTATCGGAGTATTTAGGCTTTACTTCCAATACTTTCAATGCAGATTTTTCTGATTGACTGTGAATGTGAGAACTGTACCTTTCAGTGCTCTCCTGAAGTGCATGATCCAGCCACTTGCTAACCTGCATCTTTAGCGATTCTTCAGTGGTGCAGGTATGGCAAATGAGCCGCAGTATTTTTCTTGCAGTGCTAACCACATCCTTACGGGTGGGGTCGCCAATACGTTTCAAGTCCTGAATGAGTGTATCAATTTTGTCCACCTTCAAACACTGGCATTGTGTAACATTGACCATCGTGATAAAATCATCGCGCATTTTGCGGATGGGTTTCTGGTAGTTTTCCCAGGCAGTTTTTTTGGCCGCTTTTACTCTGGCCACTGCTTCCTTTTCAATGGTTGCCAGTTCCTGTTCTTCTGCAATTTTATTCTCCAGCATCCATTTGCGCATCTGGTGGAGGCAGTCGTAGTCTTTTTCCCATTGCATGCGCTTTTCATCTTTGTAGCGCTCATGAGATCCGCTTGTTGAGTGCCCCTGGGGCTGGGTAACCTCCGTGATATGAAAAAGAACAGGAACATGCTCTTTTCTGCAAATCTCAACCCCTTTTTTATATGTTTCAATCAGCCCGGGGTAATTCCACCCTTTTTCAATATAAATCTCAAATCCCTTGTTGTCCTTGTCTCTCTGAAATCCCCTGAGAGCTTCGGATATGCTTTTTTTAATGGTTTGATAGTCTATGGGTACACTGATGCCATAGCCATCATCCCAAACCGACATGGCCATTGGAACCTGCATTACGCCGGCAGCATTCATAGTCTCCCAGAACAATCCTTCGCTGGTAGAGGAGTCGCCAATGGTGCCGAAGGCAACTTCATTGCCATCGGAAGACAGGTTTTTTTGAATGTTTTTATCCGGATGATTTTTGAAAACTTTGGAAGCCTGCGCCAAACCCAGCAAGCGGGGCATTTGGCCTGCAGTGGGGGAGATGTCGGCACTGCTGTTTTTCTGTTTCATCAAATCTTTCCAGTTCCCTTTTTCATCCAGGCTGCGGGTGGCGAAATGATTGTTCATCATTCGGCCACCATTGGATGGGTTGGCTTCCAGGTCGGTATCTCCATATAGCTGGCTGAATATCTCTTCCAGGGTGGTCATGCCGGCAGCCAGCATGAAGGTTTGATCGCGATAATACCCGCTGCGCCAGTCTCCGTCTCTGAATACTTTGGCCATGGCTATCTGGGCAACTTCCTTCCCATCGCCCATAATGCCGAATTTGGCTTTCCCGGTAAGTGCTTCCCTGCGTCCTAATATGCTTGCCTGACGACTTTCCTGGGCCAGGCGGTAATCTGCTAATATCTCTATTTTTTGTTCGGTTGTAAGCGGGTGCTTCATTTGGGCTGTTTTGTTTGACATGTTGGTTGGTTTAGAATAAAGGGTGTTAGATGTGTTTGACGTAACTGTTCATTACAAAAATAAAAAAAATGCTGAATTGTTCAATACTTTAAGGTAATTTGCTTTAATTTATGTCTTATGAGTATTTCTCAAGAATTAAGAATAACTCGTTTTTTTATCTATGCACATTTTTATAAGCCAATTTGAGTATGATAAGATTTGATGTTGCTCGTGGCTGTATAAAATTGTCCTGTGAGCTAAAAAATGCAGCAGTGTTTTTTCGAAAGGGTTAAAAATTTAAGGAAATTAATCTGGCATGCTCACATTATAGTTTTTCGGAAAGAGCAGAAAATACATAAATAATATTTGGATATATTAACAAGAATATTTAGGTTTACAAGAGGATAATTGATTTGTTTTTTTAAAAGTTCGACGAAGGTGGAACTTCCTAAACATTCATAAATTATTTGTTCAAAAAATAATGGTGAAACTATTTACCATTTGTTCTTGTATTTGTTAATAAAAACCTTAGGAATTCGAATATAATATTCTTGATAACTAGCGAAGAGTTTACAGGGAAGAGTTTTATGGGTAAAAGACAGTATCTTAATTTGGTAAGGTTGAGAGCAATTGAGACAAATAGGAACATTATAAAATGTTCAAATAATGGTTTATCTGCAGTTATTAATGAAAAGGGTAAGGTTACCTATAAAATTTCCAACGAATTTGAAACCGTTAATGCTTATCGAATCAATAAGCCTTCTTTTTTACAACGATTTATATTATATCCATGAAAAAGCTTTTTGCAATAGTATTCATTATTTTGCTGATAAACAGTTCGGTCTTAGGTCAGAAAAATGATTTTCAGGGTGCAATTTACAACATAGGTATTGGCGGGGTGTTGGGGGCCTGTGGTGCATTAATCAATAAAGGAAAAACAGAAAAAGCCGGATCGGTTATTTGGAAAGGATTGTGGCAAGGAGGTATGGGCGGGTATTTGACCTTTGAAAGCAAGCGAATGTTGAGAATGGGCGCCCACGATGAAGACTGGAAATGGTATTGGGGTTCAAGGTTTATAAACGCAGCCGGTACATCAATAAAGGAGAATGCCGCACTTAACCGTGATTTTTGGGAATCATGGCATATGAATATTGGTTTTATGCGGCTCGAACTCCACACAAAAGATCAGTTTTTGTTTAAACCCAGGATTATGCCTGTAACCCTTGCTTATACCATTGGGGCTTTTGTTTACTTTGACTTTGATTGGACTAATAGTTTGAGAACGAGTTATATAGCCTTTTCTGCCAATTCAACAAATGATCTGGGTAATCGGGTGGGGTTTGCATCCCTTGGTTTCTTTGTAACGGCAAGAGAATATTCAGATTATTATACACTATTCTCGCATGAAATTGTGCATCTTTATCAGTCGCACGACTTTTATGTTCTTAATACATTGATGAATAAGCCAATGCTTCGATTAGTTGAAAAATACCCGCTGGTTAACAAACTATCTGATTTATTTTACCTTGAAGCACCAGCCGGAATCCTGCGTTTAGCCTACTTGTACGAAACTAAGCGTGCAGTAAACTATTATGATAATTTTTTTGAACAGGAAGCTTTATTTTATTCAGGGCCATTAAAGCATAGGTTTGATTAATATTGGTAACCAATTCTTTATTCCTTTTTGAAGAATAAAAAGAGATCGGGTTAAATTGAATTTTTCAAAAAGAATTATCAGATTGAATGCTTCTTATGTAGCAATTTCAGTAAAAAGGGCTTGTTATCCACCTTCCCTTACTTTTACATTCCGACTCCATTGCACATTCATCTTTTGCCTGAACTGTTTGGGCAGAACTACAGTTTTCTCTTCAGGGACCAAAAGCTCGATATAAACCTTCTGTCCTCTCCATCCATCTTTTTTATCATAAAAAAACAATGGATCGAAAACCAGCAACGAATCCTGTTGCTGCACAATATAACTGATTGATGAAGTATGCTCAATGGCTGCCGACCTGCTGACTCCGCGGGCTTCTGTGATAACAGTCATGCTTATCTGATCTTCTTGTGTGGGTTTGATTTGCAGGTGGGGTACTCCGGCCGCTCCAAATTCACCGTCTTTCCACATGATTCGCCAATGAGACAATCGGCCATTATGGTCGTAGAGGTTCCAGCTGTTTGCCTGTTGTTTGTTGAAATCCAGAAAAATTTCATTGCTCTGAATAGGTGTTACCGGGTGTATCTCACTATAGCTATACTGGTTAGTGAAGTATCTTGCTCCGCTGATGCCGGCAAAAACAACCATCCCAATTCCCGATAACCATAATATAAGGGTAATAACTCCCAGGGTTTTGAATCTGGCCCTGAGATCAAAAAGCAACTGGATAGCCAACATGAAAATCCAGAAAATGGGTATTCCTATTATCAGGAAGATTCCTGATGTGGCCAGCTGAGAAATGAATGGTGAGGGCAGAAAAACATTCAACATTTCAGGGATGGAAAATTGCAGCACCCCTGATGAAGCATATATGGTGAAAGGAAGAAGAAAAATGGAGGAAATCACAGCCATAAGCATAGAGAAAGCAAATACCAGCAAAACAATACCCGCTGCTATGCCTAATGCTCTGGCCAGACGATTGCCTGCTTCACTGACACGTTTTTTTTTTGACGTGCTTTTAAAACTGTCTCTGGTTTCTTTGGAGAACTCTTTCAGATTGTCTTTAATTTCATTGAGTTCTTCTTTGATGGATTTTTCAATATTGGAAATGTTTACTTTTTCTCCACGCATTTCCAGTCTTTCGGCTGTGGTACTGGCCCTGGGGACAACAATCCACAACACAATATACAACAGCGGGCCGAACCCGTAAACAAAGGTAAACACTATAAATGCGGCTCTTATCCACACAGGGTCAAGGTTGAAAAATGCTCCCAGTCCACCGGCCACCCCTGCCAGGTATTTGTCATCAGGATCACGAAACAATCGTTTCTGGGTTTTTTCATTATAGCTGCTGCGCTCCTTTTTTTTGTCTGATGGCTCTTCCGATTCATCAAACTGCTCAGGCTCGCCAAGCTGTTCTGTCACTTCTTTTACATCTGAAATCGTTATAACCGTTTTACTTGCGGTTATCTTTTCCTGAAACATTTCTGCTATCCTGCTTTCAATGTCGGAAAGTATCTCATCTGTTCCGTCTTCGGAGGAGAGTTTTTCTCTTATGCGGGCAAGGTAAAGGTTAAGCCTTTCATACGCATCTTCATCAATGTGGAATACGATTCCGCTGATGTTGGCGGTTACAGTTTTCTTCATGACTATTTCTATTTAATTTTTTGTTTGTGTGATTATTGAATTGTGGATCATTAGCTTGATACGGTTTTCTCAACTGCCATTTGCAATTCGTGCCAGGTTTTGCGGAGCTCCCCCAGGAATTCTTCGCCCAGGGGTGTGATTTTGTAATATTTGCGTGGGGGACCACCGGTAGACTCTTCCCAGCGATAGGTAAGAAGTCCTTCTTTTTTCAGCCTGTTGAGCATAGGGTAAATCGTACCCTCCACCACCAGCAATTTTGATTCTTTCAAAATACCGATAATTTCAGATGTATATGCCTCCTGACCCGAAAGCAATGACATGATGCAAAACTCCAGCACTCCTTTGCGCATTTGGGCTTTTGTGTTTTCTACGTTCATCTGTTCAAAATTTTATTAAAGTGGCCAGATGCCTGTCCCGCTTATGCGGGGGAACCTCCTTTATGATCATGCTTCCCGAAAAATCGGGATGTTTAATGCTTAATCATGGAGGTTTCATAATGGCATTATTTTTCTGCAAATATAAACCAAAAAATAGTACTATGCAATGCAAGGTACTAAAAAAAATAAAAATTTTCATTCTGCTTATGTGAATACCTTATTACATGGCACAAAGACAGTGTATTATAGGGCGACCGTAAAAAATGTAATAACCAGGGATCAGACGAATACCTTGCCAAACTTGCAAAATGAGGAATTTTGATAAATTGAAGTGCCTTCTGATTGAGGGAGAGTGAGAGTAATTGTATGATAATCAACCATATTTATATTTTTTAATTCAGCCAGACTGGAAAAAGCCATGACAATATTCTGTACAAAACCGAACACTTTTGTACATAACCGTACAGTGAATCGATATTGAGAAAGTTTTATTAATATTTGAAAAACAGTGGGTTGGGTCTAATGGAACACCCTTTGGACATGATAGGCAAAAAAAAAGCTTTGAATTATGAAAACACTTTTGCAATCATTACCTTTTATTACATTTTTAATGTTCTTTTTTGCTGCATGCGAAAAAGATTCAGACAACGAAAACCTGGTTCCTGATGAGCCACAGGATACCATTGTATGGGAGCCCGTCAATCAAATCAATCCTGAAGTGATAACCAATTTATTTGTGGATGGAGGAGAGCTGAAGGTGCTGACGAAAAACTTTTATTATCAATTAAATTTGAACGACTTTTCTGCTGAGAGCCATTATGTGGGAAATTTCAGTGAGTCGTGGGCCACAGTGCTCAATGATGAATTGTTCGTAAAAATTGAATCCTCATGGATTTTTGTATTCAATGCCAACAATCCTGAAAAGTATACCGGGATTGACCTTCACGATCACCTGGATGATTTCGGAAAGTTCTTTTTTCCTTCGGCCTGGCTGGGCAATGTAATTGCGATAAACGAAAACAATGTGTTTCTTACCGTGTACCGCCCTCTTCTGGATGGTGTATTTGCAGCAGAACCAAGGTTGTTGCTTTTTAGCGCAGAACTTGATGCGGAAGGCAATGTTTCGGTTGAAAATATTATCAGCTCCTCCATTGACGAGGGGTATGTTTTTGGTGATCTTTCCGGAGTATATACGTGTGGTGAAGATTTTATAATATCCCTGAATCCTTATACATACAAAGTAACTTCGCAGGGAGAATGGACCAGGGTTTTCGATGGCAGGATTTTTAATTTTATTCCCTGGGATGGAAAGTTACTGGGCTTTGGCGATGATGATTTGCTTATATCTGATGATGGAGGAGAGTCCTGGGAACCCCTCAGCTATAACCTGCCTCCAGGATATCGTCCATGGCAGCATAAGGGGTTTGTTCATGATAATCAGTTGCTTATCTGGGATACCTACACCATTTCACTGCTGGATCTGTCGGGCAGTGAGGGGCACCTGAAAACGTTCTGCAATGAAGGACTTGAGCCTGGTCCCGGAAAATACATCCACAGGATAGTTTTGACAGAGGAGTATGCCTTTGTGGGCACCGGGCAAGGGTTGTATTACAAACCTTTGGAAGATTTTCTGGAATCAAAGATTGATAATTGATCCGGGAAGTTCCTGATTAGCTGTTATACAAGTCACTAAAGGTGTGTGGCGCTTATGACAATTTGGTGCTTAATAGTTTCACCGACAATTGAATTTGCAATTCCACACGTTGACTTTTGCTGATCGGAATGTTTTGATAACAATTGATATTCAATAAATATTTTCAAAAAAAACCTTCGCCATTTCGACGAAGGTTTTTTTAAAAAAGAATGTGTTTTACTTAAAGGCTATGCCAATCCCAGATAGGCAGTCGCATGTTTGTAGACATTTTCTGCAGTATATCCCAGTTTTTCATCCAGCACTTTGGCAGGGGCTGAATAGCCAAAGCCTTCCATGCCAATGGATTTTCCTTTGGGACCCACCAGTCCGGCCAGGGTAGAGGGCAGACCTGCTGTAAGACCCATGATGGGAAGCCCGGAAGGTATAACTTCTTCCTGGTATTGAGCGGATTGCTCACGGAACAAGCCTTCAGAAATTACCGAGGAAACCTGTACTTTCAAATCTTTTTTCTCCCTGAGCAGTTGTGCCCCGGCATAAAGAGTGGCTACTTCCGAACCATTACCTACCAGGACAATGTCAATATTTCCCTGGTCTTTGTCAACCACATATCCTCCTTTTTCTGCGCCGAGTGCTTCTTTGTAGCGGTTTTCCTTGGCGGGCAAATCAGGAATATTCTGTCGTGACAGGATAAGCGCTGTGGGGGTTTGGTTGTTGTTCAGAGCCATTTTCCATGCTACATTGGTCTCCATGGCATCTGCCGGACGCAGGGCCAGGAAGCAACGAATGCCGCTATGGTTTTTCATTTGTTCCAGCAGTCTTAATTGTGCTTCCTGCTCAATGGGCTGGTGTGTAGGGCCATCTTCTCCCACGCGGAAGGCGTCGTGTGTCCATACGTAGATTACCGGAAGTTCCATGAGGGCCGCAAGACGAACCGCAGGTTTCATATAGTCTGAAAAAACAAAGAAAGTTCCACACACCGGAATCACCCCGCCGTGCAATGCCATTCCGTTGGCCATGGCTGCCATGGTAAGTTCTGATACTCCTGCCTGCAGGAAAGCACCCGAAAAATCGCCTTTTTTAAACTGGGTAGTCTTTTTCAGGAAACCGTCGGTTTTATCACTGTTGGAAAGGTCGGCGGATGCCACGATCATGTTCTCCACTTTTTCAGCCAGATGCCCCAGGATGGTTCCCGAAGCTGCACGGCTGGCAATGTCTTTTTTCTGTTCGATGGCCGAAAAGTCTATCTCAGGAGCTTTCCCACTGTAAAAGAAATCCAGTTTTTGGGCCAGTTCGGGATTGTCTGTCTCCCACTTTTTCAGCTGCTCGTTATAATTTTTAACATGCTCTCTTTTGCGCGCTTTCACATCATCCCAGAATTTTTGCACATCCTCAAATACCACAAATGGATTTTCGGAGTTACCCCCAAGGTTCTCAATGGTTTTGGCAAAGGAAGCTCCTGCACCTGAGAGGGGTTGACCGTGGGTGGAAACCTGTCTTTCAAAACTTTTACCTTCTTCAGTTACCGCTCCTTTTCCCATAATGGTTTTGCCAATAATAAGGGTGGGGCGTTCTGTTTCATTGTGGGCATTTTTGAGCGCTTCCCTGATGGAGTGGGGATCATTGCCTTCAATGGTCATTACATTCCATCCCCAGGCACGGTATTTCATGGCGGTATCTTCATGGCTTACGGCGTTGGTCTCGGTAGAGAGCTGTATATCGTTGGAATCGTAAAACATGATGAGGTTGTTTAGCCCCAGGTAACCTGCAGTCCGACCTGCTCCCTGGCTGATTTCCTCCTGGATTCCACCGTCAGAAATAAATGCGTAGGTTTTATGGGCATGGATATCACCGAAACGTGCCACAAGGAATCGTTCTGAAATAGCGGCGCCAACTGCATTGGTATGCCCCATTCCAAGGGGCCCGGAAGTATTCTCTACCCCATGCGACTGGTGGACCTCGGGGTGCCCGGGAGTGATGCTGGCCCACTGGCGGAAATTTTCAATGTCTTCCATTTTGTAGTATCCCGCAAGAAGCAAAATCGAATACAACATAGGCGACATATGGCCCGGATCCAGGAAAAAGCGGTCGCGGTTGCGCCACTTCCCGTTGTCGGGGTCAAAATTTAGAAACTCCGAATACAGGATATTGATAAAATCAGCTCCACCCATTGCACCGCCAGGGTGCCCTGAGTTTGCTTTTTCTACCATAGCGGCAGATAAAATCCTGATGTTGTCGGCAGAACGACCAATAATCTTGTCCATAAAATAAATATTTCTTGCGTTAAAAATGATTTGAAGATAATTTGCTCAATCCAAGGGGCAAAAGTAATAAAAATGAGTGATGAGTAAATCATAATTCATTGTGTTCACAAACGAAAAAATGTTTTGATGCCAAATGGCAGACGGAAGATTGTTCATTACAAATCCGATGTTAAAAGAGGTAAATAGTTCTTTCTTATAGGGGAGTGTATGGGGGGACTTCATGACAACCATCGGGTATTGTGCTCCGAATTTTCCATGCAATTTCATATTTTTCAAGTTATTGGTAAAAAGAAGGATAATGCTGTTAATAATTCCATTAGTGAATGGATTCATTATTTGCTTAAAATGTTAAATGTTTTCAAATCATGCTGAGTGTAAAGCTAAGATGGTGAGTGGTTTATGTGATTTCTTGGAATGTTTATTGCTCAGTATGCAGGGCAATTGGGCATAATTCTGAAGGAAAAGCCGGTTTTATTGCAAAAAACACATATTTTTGTTTTTTGGGAAATTTAACAGTAAACCCCCTTTCTTATATGAAAAAATCCGGCCTCCTAATCTTGCTGTATCTTCTGGTTTTGAACGTTTTTGGTCAGAAGATAAATTCTGAAGTGCTAATAAAAACAGGAATCAGTCTTTTTGGTGAAGAAAAGTATGAAGAAGCCATTGAGACCTACCGAATGGTTCATGAAAACGATTCCAATTACACATGGATGCTGGCAGAGCTGGCGCTAGCCTATATCCAAACGGAAAAGTATGACAGTGCGTTATATTACGCCAATTTGGGTTTGACAGAACCTTCCCGTTACCGGCAACATTTGATGCGCAGCAAAGGAACGGCCTATGATTTAATGAACCAGCCCCATAAAACCATTGAGATTTTAACTGAGGCCATTAATTTGTATCCCTACTCACATCTCCTGCATTTCAACCTGGGTGTTACCTACAATAAAATCGAGGATTACCCTAATGCAGTCAAAAGTTTTCAGGAGGCATTACGTTGCTATCCTTATCATGCATCCAGTCATTTGCTCCTGGGAGTATTGATGGCAAGGCAGGGATATTTTTCCAAAGCTTTATTGTCGTTGCAAACTTTTCTTGCCATTGAACCGAACAGTGGAAGAAGCAACGGAGTGCTTGTATATGTTGAGAATATCTGCTCCAACTATCTCGACACCAACTCCGGAGACCCTATTGAGCCTTTTCTTGATAATGAGGTTTTTGAACCACTTGATCATCTGATAAAATCAAGGGTGGTTCTTAATAGTCGCTACAAAGCTCCCATAAAATTTGATGCCAATGTGGTAAAACAAACTTCATTGCTTTTCGAATCGCTCCCCTTTGATACCCCCTCGGAAGACTTCTGGGTACAGATGTATTTTCCGTTTTTCAAAGCAATTAAAGATGGAAGACATATTGAGCCCTTTTTATATACAATATTGCGATCTACCGGCAATGAATCCGTATTAAAATACAATGAGAAAAATCAAAGGGCATTAAATGCTTTGTACAGCAACGGAAAATATCTCTCCCTAATCAGGAACCAACGCTCTGTTGAAATAGAGGGTGAAACTATTCTGATGACATTTATATACAATGATGATGGTATTTTGCATTCCATTGGTAATACCGATACTGATGGGAATGAATATGGTTTGTGGAAATTCTTTCATTCCAACGGGGAATTAAGATCAATGGGGTATCAGGTTGACGATTATAAAGATGGCAAATGGAGTTATTATGCTGACAATGGTCTCCTGGAGATGTCTGAACATTATGCCGGGGGAGTTTTGAACGGAGAGTTCAGAAATTATCACATTACCGGTGGTGTGAGCCTGTCAGCAAATTTTGCAAATGCTTTACTGGAGGGTGAAGCATACTGGTATAATATTTATGGAGGAGTCACCAGGATTATGAATTTTGAGAATAACTATCCCCGGGGCTTGACAAGATCCTTCTTTTCGTCCTCTATTCCCCATGAAATATACCATTACAATGACAATGAAATTGATGGTGAGTATTTGTCGTATCATCCCAACGGTCAATTAAACATGCGGTGCTTTTATAAAGCAGGAAAAGAGGATGGAGAGTACCTTGAGTTTTACTCAAATGGACAACTCAAAGTGAAAGGTTTTTATGAAAATGGTCTTCAGGAGGGAGATTGGACCCTTTATTTTTCCAATGGAGTGGTGGAAGTGGAGAAAACCATGGTAAAAGGGGAACCTGTAGGGATACTGAAAGTCTATTTTTACAATGGTAACCTGAGCACCCAACGTGCCTATAATGAATCAGGTGAATTGCATGGGTTAACTGATATTTACGATCACAAGGGCAATAAAATTGCAGAAGAAGAATACATTGATGGCCTGATCACAAGAGTTACATCTGATTTTCAGAATCCTGAGGGTCCGAAAGTATTTAGTGACCCCGATGGTTCATTCAGTTTTTCGATCTTTTATCCGGATGGTAGGCTTAAATCAACAGGTCAGTTTGAAAAAGGAAAGAAAACGGGTGAATGGTTGAGTTATTACAAAAACGGGAACTTGCTTCAAATATTAGATTATGATGATGGGTTGTTGAACGGAAAAATCCGGAATTTTCACCCCAACGCAAACCTCCAATCCGAGTATTTCTATGAGCACGGAATGCTTCAGGGAAGCTACTCTGGCTATTTTCTGGATGGAACAATTGAAAACACAGGGTATTATAGCAATGGTACAGAAGATAATCTGTGGAGCTATTTTTATCCCAATGGAAATGTCAGAACATCCAGCTATTTTCAAAACGGAACTATCACAGGGTGGTACACCTCTTATGGCGTTGATAATAAAGTTAAAATCAGGCTTCGGTTTATTGACGGTGCTTTGGTAAGGCAACAGCTTTTTGATCCTTCACAGCAAATAGTATTGGATACAGATTTTCTCGAAAGCACATCTTTTCTCCTTAAACATTCAAAGGATCATGTGTTGGCAGAAAGTACTTTGGTGGAAGGAGTACACAACGGTACTTTTACCTGGTATCATCCCAATGGAAGTATACTTTCGCAACGCAATCGAATCAACGGAAAGGACACTGGTGAGTACAAGTATTTCAATTCTGAAGGGAAATTGAAGACCACCGGTAATTATATGGATGGCGAAAAAGATGGGCTGTGGACACGATATTTTGAAAACGGACAAACAAGAGCGGTGGAGAAATTCTTCAGGGGAATGAAAGATTCTGTTCATATTCACTATTTTGAAAATGGGAATGTTAGATTGATTGAATCTTACTTTAGCGATGAACTTGACGGTGATTTGATTCTGTATGATATTGATGGTGAGCTAATGGTCAAAATCATCTATGCTGAAGGTGAAATAACGGGATATCAGTATATGAAAAACGATGCGTTGACTGATGTAATAGCCTTTACTGAAGAAAACCAAACCATAAGGGCCTGGTATAACAATGGCCAATTAAGCTATGAGCAACATTTTAAGAATTTCGTGCCCCATGGGACGCAGGTTAAGTATTATGCAACAGGTACCATCATGGAGCAGAATGAATTTGAAAACGGATTGCTTAATGGGTTAACCGAATTTTATTTTCCCAATGGAAATCTGAAAATCCGGTATTTCTGTGAGAATAACCTTTACGAAGGAGAATATTTTACCTATTGGGAATCGGGAAACCTGAAAAGAGTTATTACTTATCTGCATGATGAAGAACATGGAGAAAAGCGCTATTACGATAAGGAAGGGAACCTTGAAAAAACAGAGCTGTATTGGAGCGGTAATTTTATAGGATTTAAACAGTAAAGAAATGAGAAGTTTATTTTTGCTTTTATTGACTATTGTAACTGCTTTTTCTGCATCAGCCCAACGTGTAATCAGAACTGAATCGATCAATGAAGAATTTCTGAAATATAATGCAGTAATTATTGAGAATGAGGTTAACTATGTTTTTGATATTATTGGTGATTCTCTGTCAGTTGTGCAGCATGATCAAAAAAAGGTTTTGATTTTGAGTGATAATGCCATGGCATTCACCAATGATTATATTTTTTACAATTCTTTCAGCCGGATTGAGAATATCGAAGCATACAGTCTTGTTCCAAGACCCCGCGGTAACAGGTATAACAGGTTGAAAGTTGCTCATTTCAAAGAAGCACACGACAGAGACCACAGTATTTTTTACAACGATACCAAAACCATACGGTTTGCATATCCTTCTGTAGGAAAGGGGGTTGTAACTTCGCTGGACTTTACTACAGTTTATCAGAATCCCCGGTTCCTCAGGCAAGTTTATTTTCAGTCATTTATACCCGTTGCAAGCTCAAAACTTGTTGTTAAGGCTCATAAAGACATCAAAATAGGCTACAAGCTTTTTAATATGGATGGGTTCGACCTCACTTTTAAGCAATATGCAAGAGGAAAGTATAATTATTATGAATGGGAAGCAAAAGATGTTTTGCCCTACCGATATGTTAATTCCCGGTTTTTTGGTGTCAGACATCATAGCCCTCACATTTCATTGTATGTTGACCAGGTAAACATCAATGGGAATGTGCAGCAGTATTACTCAACCGTTGATGATTTGTACCGGTTTTACCTGGAACTTATGTCTGATATGGAAAGTGATGCATCGGATGAAATGGTTCTGCTTGTTGACGAAATTACAAAAGGGCTTTCTGATCGCGATAAAGCAAAGGCTATACTTTACTGGGTTCAGGACAATATCAGGTATGTAGCTTATGTTGACGGATACAAGGGCTTTGTACCCGCATCACCTTTAGAAGTTTTCAGCAAACGGTTTGGTGATTGCAAGGGTATGTCCGTTTTGATTCATAAGATGATGGAACTGGCAGGCCTGCCCGCCTGGTTGTCATGGGTGGGCACACGCAATATTCCCTACACCTATCAGGAGTGTCCTTTGCCTGCCGTTGATAATCATATGGTGGTTGCTACAACCCTTGGCGATACTACTTTTATCCTCGATGGCACATTCAGATATATTGATTTTGGTATGTATCCTTATAATATACAGGGTAAAGAAGTTCTGATTGGAATAGATGAACAAGAGTGCCGGATTTTTGAAGTTCCCGTTTCGCCTGCCTCAGAAAGTATGATGTACGATTCTGTGGCCATTTCTTTGGTGGGCAACTCCATCAAGGGGAAGGGAAAGCGTGAGCATACCGGATTTAACAAAATGGAGCTGGCATATGCCATGGCTGGTGTAAGAGAGGCCGATTACAATAAAAGATTTTCTACACTTTTCGGAAAAGGAAATAATAAATTCAGGGTGGAGAATTATGAAGTGGAGAATGTCTTTGAACCTGACAAATCTGCGATAGTTCATTATGAGTTTCAACTCGATGATTATGCAATTGTAATGGATGATGAGATTTATGTCAATCTCAATCTATCCAGGACCTACCAAAATATGAAGTTGGATACTGCCCGTCAATTTTCTCCCATTATAAACGATTTCTACTTCACCGAAAAACACATTACAAAACTTGAAATTCCCCATGGATATGAAGTGAGTTTTATGCCCCCGGATGACACAATCCTTTATGATGATTTTAGCATATCATTTACCTACATTCAAGCAGATGATTATGTATTATGCGAGAAAGTAATTGTGTTTGAATTTTTAGGGGTTTTTGAGGATAAAATGCCAGACTGGAATGCGATGATTGACAGACTTGGTGTGAATTATCGTTTATCAGTGGTGCTTAGCAAAAAGGATAATCCACATAAAAAATAAAAGACATGAATATTAAAGTTTTGATTGCACTCCTCATATGCCTGTTGCCCGTGCATAAATCATTTACACAGGAGATACCTGCAAATTTTGTATGGTCAGAAAATCCCGGATTCTCAAATATTCCGGAAGAATACCAGAATGAAAATGTAGTGGGAATATTTCTTTACGAGAAATACGAATACTATCATAACTCTGAAGGCGAACTTCAGCATAAACACTCTTTGCACCGCCGGTTTCGTCTCAACGACAGTGAGTCTGTTAACAGTTTCAACAAAATCTCCGTCTCTTTATCCAATGTGCTGGAAGTAACAGAGATAAAAGCCAGGGTAATCAAGCCTGATGGAAGATTGATCGAGTTCGACAAAAACAACATCAAGGAAATAACGGATGAAGAAAGCGGAAATAACTTTAAAATATTTGCTATTGATGGTATTGAAACCGGCGATGAAATAGAATACCTCATTGTAAAAGATGTAGTAGGTGGTACTTTTGGAAGGGCATTTTTCCAGTTCGCTTATCCTGTGCAAAATGCCTCTTTTGAGCTGATAACTCCCTCGAATCTCATATACGCTGCAAAGGGGTACAACGGATTTCCTGATCCTGTGTTAAGTGAGATGGAGGACGGAAGGAACAGGCTCTTTAGCGAAAAAGAAAATATCACTGCACTTAAGGATGTGGAATATGCCTATTTTCATCCCCGCAGAGCCCGGATTGAATTCAAACTCGAGCATAATCTTCTCATCGGACGGGCTAAATTGCTCACATGGAATGATGCTGCTCAAAGAGTTTATGATATAATGTATCAGGATGTGAATCCCCGAACCATGAGAAGATGGATGAGAGACATTGATGTAAAAGAGGGGATCGCCTATGCTCAAGCTGCCCAGATTGAAGAATACCTCAAAAGCAATGTGTTTGTTCAGGATTATAATGTGCCCGAGTTTAATGACCTTGATTTTATCAGAACCAACAAGGTTTCCGGAGAGCAAGGAATTATGCGCCTTTATGTAAATCTTTTTAAAGAATTGAATATCGAACATGAGATAGTTATTACCTCCGATCGAACGGTTATTCCTCTGGACCCTGATTTTGAATCCTGGAATTATCTCGATAAATATCTGATTTATCTGCCCGGGGAAAATGCTTATATTGACCCCATTGATGATTTTAACCGTATCGGGTGCATTGACGGTGATTATACTGCAACCCACGGGCTTTTTGTCAGCCTGGTAACTATTGGATCTTTCGAATCTGCTGTAGGGAATATTAAATATATCGAGCCAACTCCTTTCAACTACAATTTTGATAATATGAATATCGAAATATCCATTGATGTGGAAAAAGCAGAAACCAGGATCTTAAATACAAGAGGATTTAAAGGTTTAAGTGGTGGTAGCCTGGCATGGATATATCCGGTTATCGATGAGGAGCGAAGGGAGGAGTTCCTTAAGGGTATTATGGAAACTGTAGCTCCCAATCCAGAGTTTAATTCACTGACCGTTCTGGAGTCAGGGAATGTAGATTTTTTGCATGATGCCGAATTTGTTATCAGTAGTGATTTTATGTCTCAATCCTTTATTGAATTTGCAGGTAACAGGCTTTTGTTAAAGGTAGGTGAGAGTATTGGGCCACAGAAAGAATTGTATCAGGACGAGGAAAGAGAATTTGGAGGCGATTCCGGTTTTAACCGCTGGTTCTGCAGAAAGATCACACTGGAGATTCCTGAAGGATACCGCATCCTTAACCCCGAAGCTGCAGATATGAATGTGGTGGAAGGAACAGATGATGAAATAGCATTTGCTTTCATTTCCTCTCATTCATTTCAGGACAATTACTATATCATTGAAATCGACGAATATTACAAGAGGGTAGAAGTTCAGCCTGCGCAATTTGAAGGATTCAGAGACGTAATCAATGCCGCCGCCGACTTCAACAAAATAGTGCTGGTATTGGAGAAACTCTGATTATAAAATATATTTTCGCAACCAAAGGATTTTGTACAGCCATTTTGTCAGCCCCCACAGGCTGGCACAACCTTTGACATAAGCAGGGCGTTAAAAAAATATGTTGAACAAAATAAACTGCTGATAACCATGCGAAAAGGTAAAATTAATGTACAAACGGAAAATATATTTCCCATCATTAAGAAATTCCTCTATTCTGACCACGAAATCTTTCTTCGTGAGTTGGTTTCCAATGCTACCGATGCTACCCAAAAACTCAAAACCCTTTCCTCCATTGGAGATTTTAAAGGCGATACTGGTGATATTAGTATTGAAGTAAAACTTGATGCGAAAGCCAAAACTCTGACCATTAGGGATAAAGGTATTGGGATGACTGTTGAAGAGGTGGAAAAATACATCAATGAAATTGCCTTTTCCAGTGCCGAGGAGTGGATTGACAAAGCCAAGGCAGCCGGAGAGAAAAATGGAATCATCGGACATTTTGGCCTTGGATTTTATTCTTCTTTCATGGTAGCCAAAAAGGTAGAGATACACACCCTTTCATGGAAAGAAGGCGCCCAGGCTGTGAAATGGGAATGCGAGGGAAATCCCGAATTTGAAATCTCTGACGTAGAGAAAACAGAGAGAGGAACCGATATCATATTGCACATTGCTGATGATTCACTCGAATTTCTGGAAGAAAGCAGAATTTTGAGCCTTTTGAATAAGTACTGCAAATTTTTGCCCTTCGAAATTATCTTTGGTACTGAAACCGATTATAAAACCGAAAAGGACGAAAAGGGCGAAGACAAAGAGGTAAAGACGGAAAAGCCCCGTATCATCAACAATACCAGGCCTGCATGGACACAAAAACCTGCAGACCTTAGCGAAGAGGACTACAAGAGCTTTTATCGTGAGTTGTATCCCATGACTTTTGAGGAGCCTCTATTCAATATCCATCTCAACGTGGATTACCCCTTTACCCTTACCGGTATTTTGTATTTCCCCAAAGTGAAACAAAACTTTGAAGTACAGCGCGACAAAATTCAGCTATACAGCAACCAGGTTTTCGTTACCGATTCTGTGGAAGGAATTGTTCCTGACTTTTTGACACTGCTTCATGGAGTGCTCGATTCTCCCGATATACCACTCAACGTATCGCGCAGCTTTCTGCAAAGCGATGGCAATGTGAAAAAAATCAGTGGACACATCACCAAAAAAGTGGCTGACAAACTGGAAGAGCTCTTTAAAAACAACCGTGAAGACTTTGAGAAAAAGTGGGATGATATCAAGATTTTCATCCAGTACGGTATGATTTCCGACGAAAAATTCAAGGAAAGAGCACAAAAGTTCTGTCTGTTGAAAAATGTAGATGGGAAATTCTTCACTTTTGAAGAGTACAATGCCCACATCAAAAACAACCAGACGGATACAGACAAAAAACTGATTCATATTTACACCACCAACAAAGAGGAGCAGCACAGTTTTATCCAAGCCGCCAAAGAAAGAGGCTATGACGTGTTGCTGATGGAAACTCCCATTGACAGCCACTTCATCAACATGCTCGAAAGCACGCTGGAGAATGTAAGCTTTGTAAGGGTAGATGCCGATGTAGTTGAAAAACTCATCAAAAAAGAAGACGAGCTCCCTTCCAAACTTACCGATGAACAGAAAGAAAAACTCAAAGGGTTGGTGGAAAAACAGCTCGAAGGCAAATCATTCCAGGTTAGCTTTGAAAACATGAGCGAAAGCGACCAGCCCATGATTATTACCCAGCCCGAGTTTATGCGTCGTATGAAAGACATGTCGGCCATGGGTGGCGGTATGGGTTATATGGGAAACATGCCCGATTCTTACAACCTGGTCGTAAATGCCAACCATCCTATTGTAAATAAGGTGCTCGACCAGAGTGAAGAAGACGCACAAGGCAAGCTCATCAGCCAGCTTATCGATTTGGCCATGCTTTCCAAGAACCTTTTGAAAGGAGAAAAATTGACTACCTTTATAAAGAGAAGTGTAGATTTGATATAACCAGATTACTGAATGACCGGGTATGGTGCTGCTGAGAAATCACATTTCCGTACCCGGTCTTTTTGTCCCTTTTAAGTCATTACAAATTTCCAACAATAAAAAATTATGGATACAAGCAAAATCAGCAAAAAGTGGATAACCATCGGAATCATTGTGCTGGTGGCTTTAGTGGTTTATTCAAGCATAAGGGGTAGTTACAATACCCTCGTTACTCAGGAAGAAGCTGTTGAAGGGCAGTGGGCACAGGTGGAAAACGTATACCAGCGCCGTGCTGACCTTATTCCCAACCTGGTAAGTGTAGTCAGAGGTTATGCTGCTCATGAGCGCGAAACCCTTGAAGGAGTTATTGAAGCACGTTCCAGGGCTACTTCTGTAAACATTGACCCCACCAACCTTACTCCTGAAGCTGTGCAGCAATTCGAACAGGCACAACAAGGATTGTCTTCAGCCTTGTCGCGTTTGATGGTTGTGGTGGAAAGATATCCCGATTTGAAAGCCAACCAGAATTTCCTCGAATTGCAAACCCAGCTTGAAGGAACTGAGAACAGAATCGCTAACGAACGCAGAATTTTTATCGAACTTACAAGAGATTACAATACGAATATCCGCCGTTTTCCCAAAAATATTTATGCTTCAATGTTTGGCTTCGAAAGAAAACCCACCTTTGAAGCAAGGGCAGGCTCAGATGTTCCACCAGTAATTGAATTTTAAAACATGGGAAAAGCAGCTATAGATTTTTTCACCCCTGAGCAAAAAGAAGCCATTAAGCTTGCTGTTCAGGATGCCGAGCTTGAAACTTCCGGCGAAATAAGGGTACATGTTGAGAATACTTGCGATGGTGATGTACTGGACCGTGCTGCCACAGTTTTTGATAAACTGGGCATGACCAAAACCGAGCAACGCAACGGTGTGTTGTTTTACCTGGCCGTAAAAAGCCATAAATTCGCCATTCTGGGCGATATGGGCATCAATGCCAAAGTGCCGGAAGATTTCTGGGAGTCCATTAAAGCAAAGATGGTGGAGCACTTCCGCGAGGAGCATTTCACAGAAGGCCTGGTAGAAGGGATTACCCTTGCCGGGAAAGAGCTCAAAGCATGGTTCCCTTACCAGACGGATGATGTGAATGAGTTGCCCGATGATATTTCTTTCGGGAAGAGCTGACAAAAATAGCCCCGCCCTTGCACATCTTTAAAAGTAGCCCTGACGTTACAACACAAAAACAACAAATTACACTTGGTCATGACAATGCAGTTTTACAGGTTAAAAATAAAGGATATCAGGTTTTTTCTGATACTAACATTTCTTTTCTCCACTTTCGCCATGCAGGCTTTACCGCCTCAGCCCAGGCCACCCAGACTTGTTAATGACTTTGAAAATTTACTTTCACCTGCTCAGGTTTCTGCTCTTGAAAACAAGCTAAGTGAATACGACCGTGCTCATCAAACACAGATAGCCATAATTATTACCAATAATCTCTACGGTCTTGAAATTGCCGATTTTTCCACACGCCTGGGAACAGAGTGGGGGATAGGTCAGGCCGGTTTTGAAAACGGGATTGTAATCACCGTTGTTCCCGAAAAAAGAGATGTTTATATTGCCTCAGGTTATGGTCTGGAAGCCTTAATCCCGGATATCATTGCGAAAAGAATAATAGAAAATATATTATTGCCTGCATTCCGCAATGATAACTATTACCAGGGCCTAGACAATGCCACCACAGAAATCATGCAACGGGCA
Source organism: Bacteroidota bacterium (assembly GCA_007694165.1). Taxonomy (GTDB): domain Bacteria; phylum Bacteroidota; class Bacteroidia; order Bacteroidales; family UBA7960; genus SKVR01. The sequence continues at coordinate 3,735 of RECE01000284.1, read as the reverse complement.
TCGGAGGAATTTCCTGCCAGCGAATATGCACAGCAGGAAGAGGTTCCTCCCGGGGCCATTGTTGTGCCGTTTCTTATGATCGTGTTGTTGGTAATAGTATTGTCGCGCAGGCGGCGTGGTTATGCCAGTCCCGGCAAAAGCATACCTTTCTGGACCATGTTCTGGCTCTTGAGTCATGGCAGTCGCGGAAGCAGAGGCTCCTTTGGCAATTTCAGTTCCGGACGCGGTAGTTTTGGCCCCGGCCGGGGAAGCTTTGGTGGTGGAAGCAGTGGCGGTTTTGGTGGATTCGGTGGGGGCCGCTTTGGTGGCGGTGGTGCCGGCGGGTCGTGGTAGAAAATCGGAGAAAGGAAGGCAGAAGACCTAAGAGTAGGTGAAAGGTGAAAGCTCAAAGGTGAAAGGGCTCGAAGCTGGAAGATGGAAGAAAAAATACGGAAGACCAAAGACGGGAACGAGAACCAAAAATCAAACCTGAGCCTGAAGGGCTCAAACAATAATAGCCCGGGGTAGAGTAACATAGCCGAAAGGCTATGGAACGGAACCCCGGGTTGAAAGACCCGAACCGAAACGGCGCTGCGAGTAAAATAGAGTTCAAAGAATTAATTGCCGTGTCAGCGCAACGTGAAGAAACGGGAGAAAGACAGAAGACAGCAGACCGAAGACCGAAGTAATGTTGACCAATTCCCTCTTTTAAGGGAGGCCGGGGGATGTAAAAAGAACAAGTTCAACAAATAAGCCGATTCATATCTCAGCGCAGTCATTTAGGTGAATCGAAATTTGAAGTGAGATATGGGTTAACGGTTAATTCAGGTGGCAAAAGAAATAAATTGTCACGAAGGTGCAAAACATCCCTTATTCAGAAACATCTTTCCATTCCAAAATATCTCCCGGCTGACAGTCCAGTTCCTTGCATATGGCTTCCAGGGTGCTGAACCGAATCGCCTTGGCCTTACCGGTTTTTAATATGGAAAGATTGGCCGGTGTGATATTTACCCTTTCCGACAATTCATTGAGGCTGATTTTTCTCCTGGCCATCATTACATCCAGGTTTACGATAATAGGCATGGCAAATCCTTTTTGTTTAAACGGTTAAATCTTGTTCTTCTTTAAGTTGAAGTCCTCTTACCATGATCTCAGACATAAGGAGTAAGGCAATTCCCATTATGAGCAGGTAATTATCCGTAAGCCGGAATGCTAATCTATAGTCCTGGAAATAAAAAATTTTCTGATGTATCAGATGGCTAAGATAGTTGCTGCATCCAATCAAGATGTAGGTCGTTATCAATAAAAATCCAAGTTTACGGGTGCTTTGAATGTTTTTGAGATGAAATACCCAACCATTATACAAAGACCATAATAGCCTGATAAAGGTGAATGGTATGATTATGAAAAGGATAATGATTGAGAAAATGACAAATAAGTTTATTGTTTTAAGCGTTTTAATCCCGGTAGGAAATTCATAGTTCTCAGGTATTGCAATTTCTGCATGACTGAATCGCGTTGGTAATATCGTTTCAGTCTTCAGGTTTTTTATTTGGTCAGGATAGTGTCGATAACCCCGGCTGGGCTTTATTTGCAAGAAATATACTTTGGGGTGAGTTAAAGATTGGCTCTCATCATAAACCTGTTCATTGTGTATGATTCTGAATTCGTCTCCATCAAATCCTGACCTGACACTATGTATGTCTGAAAAAAGATCATTGAGCATGATAAAACCGTAAGCCAATGCTGCCAATACAGAAAGAATAATGATACGTTTTTGATTGGGTTCATTTTTCATAATCGATAAATAATTATTGTTAAACGATATGCAAATGTAGAAAACAAAAACTGAAAAACAAATAATAATTATTGAAAAACGATAATTGGGGTCTGTTAAAATAATAACCGGACAGTATCTTTAAAGTACTATCCGAAATACCTGCCTTTAAGTTAAACAAGAAGGGGGGAAGCTTACAATTGGAGGAAAGTTGCAAAGCACCTCCGTACTAATTCCGGCAGCGAATGCAAGGATTTCCTGAGTTGCTGAAAATGCAGCTTTTTACGGGTTCTTTAGCAATGGCGGCAAACTTTCCCAAAAAGTTCAGGGTTTGTCCTCTGCGAACATTTCATTGATTCGGTATTGTAGTTCCTTAATTTCCCTGGCTACCGGTAGTTTTTTGTCGAGCACATGAACCACTATGGTTTCTTCGGTGATGCCGGCACTTGCTGTACCCGGAAGCAGGCTTATGATCAATACAAGAACCAGGGTTTTTTGCGGATTTGGATCGTGTTCAATGGTTATAAAATCAGGGTCAATGGGAACCGTTCGAAAAAAGACGCGTCGGGCCACATCCCAACCACCCCGCAAGGCCGTTATGAGAAAATAGGGAACAAACCGGAGAACTCCCAAAGGGCGAAAAATCCATTGCCCCGGGGGCACAGTATAAATGCTGATACCTGTGGTAGCGACTAAAAAGAGAATCACGAACACAATGTCGCTGATTTGCTGTCCTCCTATCAATACCAGCCAACCTGCCGCGAAAATAATAAATCGCAGAAGAAAGGTTTTGATAAGAACACTGCTTTTCAGGTGTTTAATCCCAGTTTTCATCGTTTTCATAGTTATCGGAGTAAGTAGAAAAAGGTAAAGAAAAAGATAAAAAAGCCGATTCCGACAAATTCCCAGCGCCGGAGCACAGATTCTGCGGAGGCACTGATTTGTGATGTTCGTTTGTCATCTGAAATTCTGTAAAACATTTTCTCGGGGCCGTGTAACGTATTCATGCCTGAATCCAGCAAAGAAACTCCCTTCCGAAGAAGTTTTGCTAACAGCTCCAGGGCCAGGATGATTATGTGAACAAAATCGCCCGCTGGCAAAAGAGGATTTTTCGTTGGCCATCTGTTGAGGTTGGCAAACTTCAGGGTAAAAGCCATCACAAGCAATCCTATGGTGATTGGCCAAAGCGCACCCCAATTCGTGAGCAGATTCCAGAAAAAGGCCATTATCCCTTTTTCTTTTGTAATGTAGTTCATTAATTCTGCGGGCAACAGCGCAGGGGTCATGGTCCACCATCCTCCGGCGAGTAAAAGTAACACCCAGGGAAGGAGAAAAGCCGGCGCCATCTTTTTTGCAGGTGTCTTAATCTGGTACAACAGATGCAGGAAACGACTCAGCAATAAAGTGGTGGTGACAGCAGAAAGCGTAAGTAACAGTAAAAAGGTTTGGGCTCCTGGCAGAGTTGTTTCACCAAGGAAAGTCTTCACTAAGTATTTGGTCCAGAGCCCGCCGGTAAGAGGCCCCCCGGCTATGGCCAAAACACCTAATCCTAATCCCACCCACATGAGTATTCGCCAGGAGCCACCTACCTTGGCAGGTAGCGCTGTGCCCATAAACAAAAGGGCTTTGGCAGTTCCGTGGTTAAATGCATATAGAGCAATTGCGGGAAGGAGCAATCCTGCCGGGATGCCACCATATAAGCCAATACCAAGAAGTACGGTCATAACTCCCATCTGGCTGATACTGGAATAAGCGAGGATGGTTTTGGGATCAACCTGGGTTAAGCCGTAAATCGCTGCCCCCAAAGCCGCTGCAAAGCCCAGGGACACCATTAGCATGCTCAGGGAAGGCCATTCCACCATACCCACCGGAGCAAAGTGCATCCAGCCCACCAGGCCGGCTTTGATCATAGCGCCACTAAGAACCGCACTGGCCGGAGCGGGAGCCGCCGGATGCGCCAAAGGAAGCCAGAAATACAA
>RECE01000108.1 GCA_007694165.1 Bacteroidota bacterium | reverse complement strand
GAGTCTTTACAAAACTAATGGGGCTGTTCTGCAAAATTCTCAAATGGGTAGCCTTACTGGCTTGTTTGACGATGAAGGGAAGCGGGATTGAGGTTCAAGCTGAGATAGCGGCTGAGCTGCCTGGGGTCCCGCAACTGGAAGGAAGCGGGATTGAGCGCAGCGAAATCATTATCAATAAGCGAGGATGGATGACGAATTTACAGTTTATAATCCATAACTTTGTTCGGTGATTCAGGGGGGCATTGGCTTTACGCTTGTGAAGCTGACTACTGCGAATTCCCGCACATGCGGGGAGGAGGTTTGTCTTTAGCAGTTTTGGAGTCATATATTAACCGGGCACCAATGATATGTAATATTTCAGATTATGAAAGTTCAGAACTACCAGCGTAAATGCTACCACACGTATAAAAGTGAAATCGGCTATCCGGAACATTTTACCTACATTGGCGGCTGCCCTGTCAAAGTCCATATACCCATTGAAACTGCGCTCAAAAAGGTAATGATTGTGGATGCTTATCCTTCAGCAAAATATTTTACGGTGGAGACTCCGGAAGGCAAAATCCCGGACACCCCAATGGAAGATCACAATTCTCCCTTCTCTACCGAAACCTATTTCGATGGTTCACGCCTGCGCACCAATCTGTCAGGGCAAGAGCTCAACGAAGTAATCCTGGATAAGATAGGAGTAAAACGCGAGGATTGCTGGTTAACCGATCTGGTAAAAGTTTTTCTTTTCAAACCAAGACATTTGAAGCGATATCGCAAGCTTGGAAAAACGGATATAAGTCCCAACCGGCATAAGTTTATGGAATATGCATGGGCCAGTCTGCCCTTTTTGCATGATGAAATTGAAATCTGCAAACCTTATGTTGTAATTCTGCTGGGGCAGGAAGTGGTGCAGGCTTTTTTTCAGATATCTGCAGCAAAGGCTTTGGATTATATGAATGGCACCGTGAGAAAATTTGAGATAAGAGGCAGGAAAAGAAACATTATCTGCGTGCCCCATCCCGGCATTTTAATGAAGAAAACCAGCAAAAACCGCTGGCCGGAAAGGTTTGAAGGGGAGATTGCCTTAAAGGCGCGCGAAGAAATCAAGAGAATAAGACCGGGCTTGGTTGAGCCTGCGCAAAGTGAAGGCATTGATTGAACGATTCTACCTATCCGATTTAACAATTAATTAATCTTCCCCGGAATTTTCACGGGTGTTTTATTCCTATCTTTGCACCCCTCAAAAACCATCCCTCTTTTGTAGTGTCTATCAGGATATACTCCTTTTCAGACGCTGTAAACACACGCACTATTGTGTTTGATTTTTGTTTTCACAGCTATACAACTTTACTACCATTCAATGAAGAAAATCTTTAACCTGTTTGAATCACGAGAAAAAATTAACTATAAAACAGAGGTCTTGTCGGGGCTGACTGTTTCTTTGGCACTTATTCCTGAGGCGGTCGCCTTCGCACTGATAGCCGGATTGTCGCCCCTTACGGGCTTGTACGCCGCATTTGTAATGGGATTGGTAACTTCCATCATGGGAGGACGGCCGGGTATGATTTCCGGAGCCACCGGAGCCATTGCTGTTGTCATTATTTCCCTGTCACAGGATTATGGGGTGGAATATGTGTTTGCTGCAGTAATTTTGTCAGGGCTTTTTCAATTGCTGGCCGGAATCCTAAAGCTGGGAAAATTCATCCGCCTGGTGCCGCATCCGGTCATTTTCGGATTTGTAAACGGACTGGCGATCATTATCTTTATGTCGCAGTTAGGACAGTTTAAGAGTCCCGATGGCAGTTGGCTTACCGGCATGACTTTGTATACGCTGGCAGGTCTTGTATTGCTGACGATGTTTATCATCTGGGGGCTGCCCAAAATTACCAAAGCGGTCCCTGCATCTTTAGCTGCCATTCTAACCATTTTTGCCATTGTTGCTTTCACGGGTATTGATACCCGGACTGTGGGCGATATCGCTTCTATCCAGGGTGGTTTTCCCCCTTTCCATATACCCATGATTCCCTTTACTTTTAAAACCTTACAGATTATACTTCCTTATGCCGCGATCATGGCCTCGGTGGGGTTGATTGAAAGCCTGTTGACGCTCAATATCATTGATGAAATAACTGAAACCAGGGGGTTTAGCAACAAAGAGGCTGTAGCCCAGGGAACTGCCAATGTCCTTTCGGGCTTTTTCTCCGGAATGGGTGGTTGTGCCATGCTGGGGCAAAGCCTTATCAATGTATCTTCCGGCTCAAGGGCCCGTTTGTCGGGTATTGTGGCTGCAGTGATGTTGCTTGTGTTTATCATGTTTGCGGCCGGACTGGTGGAGAAACTTCCCATGGCAGCACTAACCGGAGTAATGATCATGGTGGCCATCGGTACTTTTGAGTGGGCCAGTCTGCGCACCTTTAACAAAATGCCCAAATCCGATATCCTGGTGATGGTACTGGTTACTATGGTAACGGTGGTGTTGCATAACCTGGCACTGGCTGTGGTAGTGGGAGTAATCATTGCTGCACTGGTATTTGCGTGGGACAATGCCAAGAGAATCCGTGCCCGCAAGCGTATGGATGAAAATGGGGTAAAACACTATGAGATTTACGGCCCCTTGTTTTTTGCCTCTGTAGGTGCCTTCAATGAAAAATTTGATGTGCTCAATGACCCTCAGGAAGTAATTATCGATTTCAAAGAAAGCCGTGTGGCAGACATGTCTGCCATTGAAGCATTAAACAAACTTACTGAACGGTATCACAAAGCCGGTAAAAGAATTCAATTGAGGCATTTAAGCCCCGACTGCCTTAAGCTGCTGCAAAATGCAGAAGAGATCATAGATGTCAATGTACTGGAAGATCCCACCTACAAAGTGGCCATCAATAAATTTTAAAGGGCCAGGGGGTTTTTACACCTGGATTTGCATGGCTAATGATGTAATGTTCCGTATAGCGGCGGGGTCACTGAGAGTGGCCCCGTCGCCTGCGCTTGTGACGGGGTGACTACAGCTGACCCCGCCACTAACACTTTGCCTGGTGACGGGGTGACTACAGCTCACCCCGCCACTAGAAACCCACTAAAAACCCGCTAAAAAGCATAACCCATTAATTCAGGATTGACTTCTAATGCAAAACTATTAATCCTTTCCCGGTTTATCAGCTTGCCATTTCGCAATCCTATTACATCGCGGTAGGATGAAAACTCCCAGTCTTCAGAATGTTTCACCAGCCCATCTTTTACCGGATTAAACAAAATGTAATTATAGCAAATATTCGGATATTGTTTTTCTGACTCAACATGATTGATCATGGTAACGCCCTGATTCAGATACCATGATTTCGCTAATTGGGAATTGGCATTGAGGCAGATTGCTTTTGTAGCTTCTCTGAATAATGAGCCCGATCTATTCTGCTGAAGGTTTATGGCCCGGGTATAAGATCGCAACATAATTCCGATGGACTGGTTTAGGCTAAAACTTGCTGAAGGTTCAGAGTTATTAGAATTGAAACTTTTGCTTTTTTCAGTCTGCAGATCAGAAGAGTTTTTTGTGTCATAAATGTATACCAACAGATGGAAATGATTGGGCATAAGACACCAGGCAAGGATATCCACAAAAGGTGTGAAGTGCTTTTTGATTTTTTCAAGGAAAAACAAATAATTTTCCTGGGAATAAAAGATTTTCACCCGGTTATTTCCCTGGTTGTAAATGTGATACAGGTATCCTGATTCGAAGTTCATGGTTTTTTCTTTAATTCTTTTTTTAGCGGCGGGGTCACTGAGAGTGGCCCCGTCGCCTGCGCTTGTGACGGGGTGACTACAGCTCACCCTGCCACTAACCAGGTTTTTTTACAGGTCATTTAGAATAACCTCATCATGTGCCTCAATGTGTTAAGTTAATGCAAAAGCATATTAAATACAAGAAAAAATATGACGAAAGGAAGCATTTTGTTAGTGAAAAGTACAACCGGATCAGCGAATCATAGTTTTTTTAGCGGCGGGGTCACTGAGAGTGGCCCCGTCGCCTGCTCGTGACGGGGTGACTACAGCTCACCCCGCCACTAAGACCATATATCCGCGCTCACTCCGCCACTAAAGCTTATATTCCTTACCTCAGCCCCCGCAATAAATTGGCATTACGGATGGCTGCTTCAACCTGATTGACGATGAGTTGCTTGAGGGGGACCTCTACAAAAAGCAAATCACTTGCAGTAAATAAATCCTCCGGACTATCTATCCTCGGATAATCTTTCTCCCTTTCATAAACAGGCCCCTTTAGACCATTATTGCTCCTTTTCAACAGACTCCGACCTGTACCAGTCTATTTTGCCCGAGAAGTACATGAATATGCTTAATACGATGAAGAGCATTATGCTTCCCAGTAGCAATGCATAATCCTGTAACTGAAGCAAAACGTATAGAAATGAGTAAATGACTGTCATGTAAACCAGCATTACCGCTGCTAACTTATTGTTCTTGAAAATGGATCTGGAATAGGTAGTAATCATTCCTATGATTCCCAGACTGGCAATAATATAGGCCGGTCCGAATCCAATATGCTCGGCCAGTGACAACAACAGAAGATAAAATAGTATCAACCCGAAGCCAACGAGGGTGTAATGTACGGGATGAACTTTCAGCTTTTTAAGGGTTTCAATAAAGAAGAAGAGAGAAAATGTAAGTACGATAAACAGAATGGCATATTTCATGGATCTTTCGGTGACCTGGTACATTTCCACCGGGAGGAGAAAATTGACGCCAAAAACCGATTCGTTGAAATTGACATTAGTGTTTGTTCCTTGCTGTGAAAAGTTTCTGTTCAATTCCAGTACCTGCCATTCGGCAACAAAACCCTCATCATTAACTTCGCGCCTGGCCGGCAGAAAATCTCCGTCAAAACCCGGATTTTTCCATGTGGATGTAACCCTGGCACGGGTACTTTTCCCTGTACTGGCAAAACTGATATTTTGCGAACCATTCAGATGGATCTCAACGGAGAAATGGTAACTTTTTTCCCGTTCCTGGTTATCTAACAGTTCAGGAATTATTATTCCTGAACTAATGCTACCAAAGGACGCACCTGACCTGTTGGTTTTGCTATTGTCATTCCAGGTGAAACGGACAGGCTCATTAATCCCGCGCAGCTCAGAAATTCCAATTACCCCAAATGCCCTTGCCCAGTCTATCTGTATATTGTTTTTTTCTTCATCAAACCGAGGCTCATTGAAATAGCCTTCCATATGAACCACCGTTGTGTAAACTACCACCTTATATAAACCTCTGTTTCGTATTTCAGGTATTACGTTGGCCGTAATATTTAAATCTTCCGGTAAAAACCATTTCTGTCCTTCCTTAATGTTTTTTTTCGGATTTTCATTATCTTCATCAGAAATAGTATAGGGTATGATAAGAACAGGTCCGGTTATTAGCTGACGCTGAGCCCACAATGAAGTAATGTCCTCAAGGGCTTCTGTTTGCCTTTCCTTTCTTTCATTTATTAACGAACGGATCATCTGCATGGGAATGAGCAGGAGGATGCAAAGGAATGCGATTACGATAATTTTTACCACAAGGGAGTTTTTTTCCATAAAGGATGATTTGTTTTCTTTCATGTTTATAATATTAAAAGTACTTTGAAATTCAAAGTAAAAGATTAAAAAAAACTATTGATTAGAGTTGATGATATTTTCCAGTGCTTTCAGATGTTCTTCAAATGCTTTTCTTCCTTCCAGGGTAGCCCTGTAGCTTGTGTTGGGTTTCTTTCCCAGGAATTGTTTTTTCACTTCAATGTAATTCTCCTTCTCCAATGCCTTAATATTACTGGCAAGGTTTCCATCGGTAAGGTCAAGGGTATCTTTAAGTGTGCTAAAGTCAACCCAATCATTTACCAGCAGGACCGACATGATACCCAGTCGGATGCGGTTTTCGAAGTGTTTGTTAAGACCGGCCAGTAACTCTTTCATATTTCAGATACATTAACAATCCATAAAGTATATGTAACAAACCAAACCCTATTGCCCAGAAAATAAGCCCATAACCCGTCCATAATGAGGCAATCAACCCAAGAGCTATTTCCATAAACCCCAGGTAGCGGATATCTGTTACCGTATATTTGCTGGCATTAACCAGTGCCAGGCCATAAAAGATCAAGGTTGCCGGAGCTACAAGATAAAACAGGTCGTGTTGAATCAGTATTAAACAGAATATACCGCCAGTGATAAGCGGTATGAACAAATTTAAAAGCATTCTTTTCGCACTTGAATTCCACACAGTCAATGCTTTGCGCTTTGCATTCCGATGGGTGAAATAATAAGCAACCAGAAGAGCCAGGGTAAGAACAATAAATCCCGTAATTACTGAAAAGTTTACAAATTCCGTTTGTTCTGCCAGTTTTACAAATCCCTCCTCACCATACATCTTGTTATTGTAAAAACTCCCCTTAACGTAACCCTGTCCGAATAAAAATATGGTCAATGCGCCAAGCAAAGCTATGATGCCTGCAAATACTCCCGATAACCCGCTAAGAGAAATGAACTGTGTTGACCGTTCCATGATTGAACGGATTTCACGAATGTTTTCGAGGTGTTCGTTTTTTTGTTCCATGATGATAAAATAAAGTACTTTGAAATGCAAAGTTAACTGAATTTTCTTTTCCTGGAAGTTTTTGCAAAAAAAATATTTTTATAGAATACAATTAAAGCGTTTAAGCCCCGACTTCCCATATATACCCTACCTCAGTCTCCGCAATAAATTGGCGTTGCTGATGGCTGCTTCAACCTGGTTAACGATGAGTTGTTTGAGGGGGACCTCTGTCTGAAGCAAATCGCTTTCAGTAAACAAATCCTCCGGACTATCTATCCTCGGAAAATCTTTCTCCCTTTCATAAATAGGGCCCTGGATATGGGTTAAGGGACGGCCGCTGGCAAAGAAAAGGAATTCAAGCTGAATATACACGTTGTTGTGCGTTCGTCGGGGGCCATTATAAATGCCATAGCCTGTAATATCTGTATTGCTCCAGTGTATGCCATCGGTAAAGCGGGTAGAGTTTCGCACGACAAGTATGGCATCCACCTCAAAATCTTCTTTCAGGGTGTTGAACCAGCTTTCTCTGAAGTCCCTGAAATCGGTTGCCCTTAGTTTTTCCCTGCTTTCCTCGTACAATAAAAAATGGGTGCCTTCCATTGTGCAAAAATCCCACTTGGGAAAATGCTGTTTCAGCAATACCAGGGCGGTATCAAGGGCATACGACTGGAAGTCTGTGGTAGCAGCATATCGCTGCACAAATTTGTCGTCTGCTGAGCTTCCCACAAAATGATGGGTCAAACTATCTTCGATAATAACCATCAACCCCACATTTCGGGT
>RECE01000109.1 GCA_007694165.1 Bacteroidota bacterium | reverse complement strand
GACTGTAAATCTGTTGGCTTTCGCCTTCGGAGGTTCGAATCCTTCCCCCCCCACTCTTTTATTGCGGAAGTAGCTCATCCGGTAGAGCGACAGCCTTCCAAGCTGTAGGTGGCGGGTTCGAGTCCCGTCTTCCGCTCAAAATAAAAATATTGAGGATATCTGTTTTTCAGGTATCCTTTTTTTATTGCCCCTGAGCATGTATCCTGCTGCTGCGATAGTTGTTTAACATCACATCAGATGAACAAATATCTTTCTTTGAGCATGGGAATGATTTTTTGATCAATGGGAAAGGTAAGTGTTTCGGGTTTTAGTTCATCCAGGTTTACCCAACGAAAAGATTGCGCACCTTCTGTGGTTTCCTTGAAATCAAAAGCTTTGGATGAAGTTTTAAAAGATTTCTGATTTTTAAGTTCTACCCTGTAATATATGCTGATAAGCTGCTGTGGCACCTCCAGCAATCGGGTAGGCTGAAAGTAGTCGGTAGTATAAATGTGTTCCTGGATATCAATTTCCAAACCCGTTTCCTCCATAAACTCCCTCCTCAGGCAGTCTGCAGTCCCTTCACCCAGCTCCAGCCCTCCTCCTGGAAATTTTGTCATCCTCATTCCCAGGCGAAATTCGTCGGTAAGCAGAATAGCACCTTTGAACAGCACGATTCCATATACCCTGATATTAAATGTTGAAATTTTCATCCACTTGAATTTTGTTTGCCATTTGATTGTTCAACAGAGGCTTAACAGCCCTGCTCATTTCACGCTTTCCTTTGGGTCCGGGAATTTTGCTCACTTCAAACCCTGTCGCCTTGAGGGCTCTGCGCACATCACCCTTTACACAATAGGTAACCAGTATGCCACCAGGTTTCATGCTACTGTAAATCCTTTCAAACACCTCACGGGTCCACATTTCGGGCTGGGTATCAGGACCAAAAGCATCAAAAAATACCAGATGGTACTTCCCTGCTTCAAAAACTTTATCCTGCAGTTTTACAGGAAAACACCTGATGAAAAACCAGTCCTTAAAATTCTCATATTTCTCTGCCCCGGCAGCATGTATGGTTCCAAACAACTCATCTCCCCAGGGTTCTTTAAAAAGCTGCGGATAATTCAGAAGCTGCAAAACCGTCTCTTCTAAAGGATAGGGTTCAATAGCTTCGTAAAGGATTCGTGTTTTTCTTATCTGGGCCTCCCGCCCGGTAAGAAATGCATTTAGTCCCGTTCCCAATCCTACCTCAAGGATGAACAACGGGTTGGGCAGCACCTCAAAAGCATTCAATCCACTTTCAAGAAACACATGTTGTGATTCCTGCAATGCGCCTTTTACCGAGTGATATTGCTCGTCAATCCCTTTGAGTTTAAGCGTATAAGAACCATCTGAGGTCTCAATGAGTTCCGAAGAGAAGGGGTTTTCCATGGCGTTATGCGAATTATTTCCTTTGCTTTGAAAGCTCCGATACAAACAAGCGGGCTATGTAATTATCATTCTCTCCCCGGTAAAATTGCTCACAATCCAAACCGGCAAGTGAAGCAACATTGTGCAGGTTATCAAAATCAACAAAAAGCCATTTAAAAGGTTCGCCATTGTATTGTTTATACTGAAGCTGGTAAGTAATTTCCCCGTAATAATCTCCGGCAAGATCAATCCTAACAGACCCGTCCTCTTCTTCAAACATATACAGCAAATCAGTGGATTCAAGGTAAATATTCCCACCGGGTGCCAGAAGGCCGGCTGCATGCTGGAGCAAATCCTTGAGTTTGTCAAGGGTTTGTGCCATTCCAGTTCCATTCATCAAAAACAAAATGGTATCAAACTTCTGTGCTCTGAATTCAAAAAAATCTTTCAGCTGAGCATTTTCAATCCCGCGCTCTTGCATACATTCTACCGCACCAGGACTGACATCTATGGCAGTAACCTCATGCCCCTTTTTCTTGAGATACAAAGCATGACTGCCGGCTCCGGCTCCCACATCCAGTATCCTGCCCATGCATGCATCCAGTGTCTTTTGCTCCCAATCGGGCATTTGGGCGAAGTCCCGGAAAAAATACGATACCGGCAAAACTTCAGTATCCGAGATATTGATATCTACCAGGATACTCTCATTGGTTTGCCCATCAAGGTAATCCCTGAATGCCAGGCCAAAAATATCTGTTGAATTTGTCATTTTCGTTTTTTTACTGTGTAGGGTATTGTTTTGTCCAGCAGCAGAGCCTCATGTATTATTTCCAGCACCTTATCCGCAGGTATATCAGCCATTTTGTTAAAGGGAATTCCAGCTATCTGTTTTCTGCCGTTAAAGGACAGCAGCTGCTGAACATCCGACAACTCGTTTCCCCTCAAAAAGGCCAGCTCTATCTGCCCATCCTTACGTGGATTCAAATAGCAGATCCAGCTTTTTTGATAATAAAAGGGGATCTTGAAGCGAATCTTATCCATCAGGTTCAACTCCGTTATCAGCAACCGGTGAAAGAACTCCATTATGGCTTTCTGTTCGCCTTCAAAGCCGGCTATTTACTCTTCTACATCTGTCATGCCAATGGATAGAATTCAGGATAAATTGCTATCAAAACCCGGAAAACCTTCCCTCATTCTCAAAAATGAGATTCCGTAAATGGGCTGGTAAAATTACCAAAATTATCAGCTTCGAAAACATTCCGTTTAAATGGATGGCAAAAATGCACTCCAAACATTTTCCCCTAAATTTTATTTTTATTTAGCAAATTATTTACTACATTCATAGTATGTAATGCCATGATACAGATTTAACTTCCTCCCCTGGTGCATCAGCAAGGCAATTACGCTCAGCTAATTATTCATAAAAACAGGTACATCATGAAAGAATTTTTGGAAAACGCAGAATTTCAGGGGCTTTTAAAGTCTGTGGATGAAATTGTCAGAAGCAAAAAACGGTTTTCTGACATAGAAGATGCCCGGGGGAACCAATATGTTGACCTTGTGCAGGAAGGAGGTGGTGTTTTGGGTATTGCACTGGTAGGTTATACTTACATTCTGGAAAAAGCAGGAATCCGTTTTTATAGCCTGGCCGGAACATCAGCAGGAGCCATCAACACGATGATGATTGCTGCACTGGCTCCCCTGGAAGAGTCTAAATCGGAAAAAATCCTTGAGATCCTCAGCAACAAAGACCTTTTTGAAATAGTGGACGGAGATCGTCCGGTGAGAAACCTTGTGCAAAGGGCTATTAAAGGAGAATCGGGCATCGGCTGGGTTATTGTATGGAACATCCGTCGGTTTTACCGAACCCTTACCCAACGGCTGGGCCTCAACCCCGGAAATGATTTTGAAAAATGGATAACCGCTGAGCTGAAGAAAGCAAACATCAACAACATGGGTGATGTTATGCGGCGCATGGAAAAACGACCCGAGGGACTCAAACATGTATCGGGAGCTAATATAGACAACATGACCCCAAAGCTGGCTATCATCGCTGCAGATATTACTACCCACAGCAAAATCGAATTCCCACGCATGTCCGAACTGTTCTATGCAAACCCTCAGTCTATTCCTCCTTCCTCACTGGTAAGGACATCCATGTCTATTCCCATTTTCTTTGAACCCGTTACCATAAAAGACATTCCCAATCATGGAGTTAGTAATGACAGCAAGTGGATAGAACACTGCAGCTATCGCGGTCCTGTTCCTCCCACAGTAAGTTTTGTGGATGGTGGATTGTTATCCAACTTTCCTATCAATGTATTTCATCGCAGTGACGGAGGGGTGCCGCGCAAACCTACCTTTGGTGTGCGTTTGAGTACCTATCGCGCAGACTACTCTAAAATCAACGGTCTGATGCCCATGATGGGAGCCATGATTAGTTCCATGCGGCAAATCCATGATTATGACTTTCTGAAGCGCAACCCTGACTACTCTCAATTGATATGCCATGTGGATGCCGACAAGGATTTCAACTGGCTTGACTTCGGTATCCAGAGAGATGAGCAAATAAAGATGTTTGTACACGGAGCCAGGGAAGCAGTGAAGTTTCTGCAAACGTTTAACTGGGAGAGTTACAAAAACACCCGAAGAACAATGTCTCAGCCAGGGAGATAAATACTATTTGTCACCAAAATCTGCCTGGTATTGAATCAGTACATCCAGGCTGACAAACTCTAAAGTTTTTTCGTGTGTAGCTTCCAGTTTCAGGCTGGGAGCTACACCCGCTTTGAGAGCTTCCACCCAACGACTGGCACACAAACACCAGTAATCACCGGGCCTGAGCCCCGGGAATCGGTAAGCCGGAACCGGGGTAATCAAATCATTTCCCCGCGCGCGTGAGAATTGCAAAAACTCTTCTGTAACTTTTGCACATACGGTGTGGGTTCCCAAATCAGATGGGCCGGTTTGGCAGCTCCCATCGCGGTAATAACCTGTAAGCGGGTCCGTGCTGCATTCCATCAGGGGACCTCCTAAAACATTTTTTTTCATAGATGCCTGCTAATCGTTTCGTACTGAGAGAAAAAACACAAACCTCAGGAAGATGTTTAATGGTGAGGGCGATTCAATTTCCTTTTCCAGGCCAATGATCAATGACACAATCTGTAATTTTTAGTATTTTCGTAAAACAAACCGAACATCAAATATTCAGTCATGTCGAAAAAAAGAGTAGTAGTATTAACCGGCGCCGGAGTGAGTGCCGAAAGTGGTATAAGCACCTTCCGCGACAGCGGAGGCTTGTGGGAAAAGTATGACATATCGGAGGTAGCCACCCCGGAGGCATGGGAGCGAAACCAGGCACTGGTGATGGAGTTTTACAATCAGCGCCGAAAACAACTCTATGAAGTTGAGCCCAATGCAGCACATTATGCTTTGGTTAAGCTGGAGGAAAAATACGATGTCCGTATCATTACTCAAAATGTTGACGATCTGCACGAAAGAGCTGGTTCGGGCAATGTATTGCACCTGCACGGTGAGCTGAAGAAGGTAAGAAGTTCGGTAGATGAGAATCTTGTGTATGAACTGGAAGGCTGGAAACTTAAAAAAGGAGACACCTGCGAAAAGGGCTCACAATTGCGCCCTCATATTGTATGGTTTGGCGAACCGGTGTACATGATACCCAAGGCAGCAGAACTTTGCGCAACGGCCGACATTTGCATTATTATAGGCACTTCACTTAATGTATACCCGGCTGCAGGACTGGTGGGGTATACCCCTCCCGGCTGCCCCGTTTACCTTATAGACCCCGCAGAAGTAAATGTGTCGCACATCCCCGGAGTAAAACTTATCAGGGAAAAAGCCGGCACCGGCACAGTTACGCTGGTAAACGAACTGCTGAACCAACTGCCATGATAAAAAAATTATCCATGGATGAACTGGGCCGTATGGATGCTCAGCAATTTAAACAGGAAAAAAAAATCTCCATTGCTATCATACTGGACAACATCAGAAGCATGATGAATGTGGGTTCAGTATTCCGCACGGCTGATGCTTTCAGGGTTGAGAAAATCCTTTTGTGCGGCATTACCGCATGCCCTCC
The DNA here is from genome assembly GCA_007694165.1 of Bacteroidota bacterium. Lineage (GTDB taxonomy): Bacteria > Bacteroidota > Bacteroidia > Bacteroidales > UBA7960 > SKVR01. The sequence continues at coordinate 1,861 of RECE01000109.1, read as the reverse complement.
CAACAAGGAAATTCATAAAACAGCACTGGGAGCTACAGAATCAGTCGACTGGCAATACTATCCAACCACTGAAGAGGCCGTAAGCGAACTCATGCAAAAAGACTACAAGGTATACGCTCTGGAGCAAACCACCAACAGCCATTCCCTCCATCAGTTTCAACCTGAATCTGACTCCAAATACGCCCTGGTTTTTGGCAACGAAGTAAAAGGGGTGCAAGACCAGGTATTGTCGCTATGCCATGGCAGCATTGAAATCCCCCAGTTTGGCACCAAACACTCATTCAATATTTCGGTAACTGCAGGGATTACCCTATGGGATTTTTTTACAAAGATGGGTGAATTTGAAAACTTAAAAGCATAAAGGACGGCTCTTTAGCTCGAATGACAAATGGATACCACGGCAACCGGATTGGAGCCTTTTGCTGTTTGGAAATGCAAAAAACATTTTCCTTCAAAAAACGTACTTTTGCAAAAAAAATCTCCCTATGCGAATAGATATTCTTACCATCTTTCCTGAAATGTTTGACGGTCCCTTTTCCCACTCCATCGTAAAGCGGGCTAAGGAAAAAGGACTGGTGGAAATCCATCTGCACAACATCCGCGACTATGCCACCAGCAAGCATCGCAGGGTAGACGACTATCCCTTTGGAGGAGGAGCAGGTATGGTAATGATGATAGAACCGGTGCTTTCCTGCATCAACGAACTGAAGAAAAGCCATGCCTACGATGAAGTCATTTTTATGACTCCCGACGGAGAACTCTTCCAGCAGCCCATAGCCAATCAACTATCTACCCTTAAAAACATCATTTTGCTTTGTGGCCATTACAAAGGGATTGACGAAAGATTGCGGGAACATATCATTACCCGTGAAATTTCTATTGGAGATTATGTTTTATCCGGAGGTGAACTGGCTGCAGCCGTGGTTACCGACAGCATTGTACGTCTGCTTCCCGGAGTGCTGGGAGATGAAACATCAGCATTGTCCGACTCTTTCCAGGACGGGCTGCTTTCCCCACCGGTTTATACCCGTCCGGCAGATTATGAAGGATGGAAGGTGCCGGACATCCTGCTTTCGGGTCATGACAGGAAAATTGCAGAATGGCGCCATGAACAATCCCTGGAACGCACAAAAAAAAGAAGACCCGGCTTGCTGGATAACCAGTAAACCGGGCCTTGTATTTTTTCCTGCTCTTATCAGAATTTATAGCCAATTGTCAGCTTCAGCACCCTGTTGTAGACTTTCTTTTCTTCTACATTGATGGGGGTAACCCCCAGGTCATAACCAACACTCAATCTTAATCCTCCCGGAACATTTACTCCGGCACCCAATACAATTGCAAAATCAGGAGACGTGAAATCGTCGGATTTTAACTCAATCTCATTATCCGAACTTTTAATACTTCCGTTAAGAAATAAAGAGGCCTGCGGTCCTGCATAAAAATGAAACAGAGGCAGGGGACTGAATTTTAAAACTACAGGGATATCTATATAGTTATATACATGCTTTGGGCCATCCTCGATTGCCACCACATATCCTTTTTGAGAATAATAGACTCCACCCTCTGCAGCAACTATCCCCAGGAAGGATATACCCAGGAATCCTCCCACATGAAAACCTGTAAGGGGATCGCTGTCAGGAGCATCTGCGCCTCCTATATTGGCGATATTCAATCCACCTTTGATGCCGTAGCTTATTTGCGCCTGCAGAGGCTGCATGGCGGTGAAGCCTGCCAGGAGTGCAATTGCCGTAATCAATCTGATTGTCATTTTCATACCCTATGTTTTTTTTATGAATAAAATAGCACTATCAAAACTAACTAAAAAAAACATTAAATACAAAACCAATATATAAGACACTGC
>RECE01000279.1 GCA_007694165.1 Bacteroidota bacterium | reverse complement strand
GTTGAAAGGTTCAAATGGTGGGATTTTTCTTGTTTTATGGTGCCAGGGGTATCATATTTTTCACGAATCGGGTCTGCTTGCCAACACTTCTTCATTTTTTCAGTATTATCATCAGGGGAGTCCCCTTTATTGGTTTCTTATAAAATGAATTATTGATAATAGTACTTTTAGAAATACCTACATTTCTGGATGATGAATGTTTTTAAATATATGACTACAAAGATGCACTAAATATGTAAAAAACAAAAGCAAAAATTGAGTTTGTTTGGAATACGATACTATTGTCCGGTTAAAATTTCGAGGTCTTTTGCTACGCTAAACATGACAGGGTATTCAGGAACTTTGGAAAGCGAAGGGATAGTTGGCGGCGAAGCCATTACTGTGCCAGCCTTTTACTTCCATTCTCATTTCTAAGGATCCAGAACCTGTCAACCAGCTGCCCCCCGGTGTTAACAGCATCCACTCTGATACTGTTTTGTGAAACATTTACTACCTGGTAAACCTGTGTGTTTTCTCTCGACCGGGTAATCCATTGGTGGGTTCTGTCTGCATCCATCATTTCTGATCCTGCAACAGAAATTACATAAACCGGCAATTTGCTTTCCCTTTCAGGGTCAGGATTAAAGCCCCTGGCATATACGAGGTCATGTCCCTGAAGCACCAGGTCAACCTTATATTTCTCAAGGACAGGCAGAATATATTTTTGAAGCAATTCATTGTGTCTTCCTTTTCGGGCTGTAAACACAGGATGATGCATTACTACGGTCAGCCAGGGTTGTCTGTTGCCGGCAAGTACCCGCTCCAACCAGCGCAATTGCCGGTGGAAATGTTCTTCTGAAACCATGTCGTCATGGTTAAGGTAGATTTCCCTATGGTTGTTAGCTGAAGGGAAATGGGTGTAAAGTGTAACAATGCGCATGCCGGGATAATCAAAATAACAAGAGAGGTTTTCCATACCCAGTGGGCCATTTGAGGGTAGGTTAAAAGATCCATTCCATTGAGGATATAGCATACTCTCTCCTTTTTGTTGCAGTTGTCTGTGTTCCCCTTCTCCGGGAACTGCAATGGAAGGGGTTTGCTGAAACAACCAGCTTCCCGAATAAAACCATTCTCCCCATGTGTCATCGGTTGCGTTGCTGTTTACCATATCTCCTGAGTGCACCAGGAACTTAGCATCCGGATAGTTGATGGCGGCATGCCTGAATACCCGCGGAGCGTATTCCCTTACATTTTCCTTAATGTCGCCGAAATGCAAAAAACGAAAAGATTGAAAAGTTGAAGGAGCAGTACTTGCGTTAAACCACTCTGAGCGATAAGCATCACTTCCTACACGAACCATGTAACCGGTTCCTGGTTTCAATCCGCTAAGGGTTGCTTTGAAATAATGGTCGTGGATGTTGTCATACCTTACCTGATTTACTGTTGCCGTTTGAGTGAAGGTTTCCTGATCAGATCCCATAGTGGAATGCACAACTTTGTATTCAACAAAACCATTGATGATGTCTCCTGATGTTCTCCATGAAAGGTTGATTTGTGTTGCAGGATCCTCCGATACACTCTGTAAAATCCTGTCAGGCCATACCGAAGAATCGTAAATCCTTTGGATGACAGGAACAGGTACCACAAGGTCAAAACTTTCCTTTGGAGATGAAGAACAGGCTGCAAACAGGAAAATTACAATGACATTGATAATCAACGCAGGTCTTTGCTTCATATTCAATAATTAAGCGGTTGGAAAGATTTATGCCACCAATGTGTGCTAAACGGCTCAATTGTTTTGGATTCCAAATCAGAGCATCAGATTAAACCTTTCAAAAGAATGCAGGAGGGAGAGGTCTGAATTCTTCATTCATTTGTCTTTATGTTGCTATGTTTTAGCGAAACTAATGTATGAAAAATATTTCACATACCATGTTAAAAATGGATGTTATTTGCGAATTGTTGAAGTCGATCTGCGAAGTAGTGCCCGTTGAAAGAGTTTAAATATACCTTGCCAGCTCATTTATAGCTATCCAGGCCATCAACCCCATTCCGGTTTCAAGGGCCTTTTCGTCAATGTTGAAGGTTGGGGTATGTACATTGGAAGTAATGCCGGCCTGTTCATTGCGTGTGCCAAGACGGTAGAAGCATGCCGGAATTTGCTGCGAATAGAAAGCAAAGTCCTCTGCAGTCATTGACAGGTCTAGATTCACAATGTTTTCTTCGCCAAGGTAGGATGACGCAAATTGACGGAAATTTTGGCTAAGGATTTCATCGTTTTTCAGAAAAGGATACCCTTCCTTAATTTCCACCTCGCAATTTCCTCCCATGCTCACGGCCAGTCCCTGTGCAATAGTTCGGATTTTTTGGTGAGCTTCGGCTCTCCATTCTTCATTGAAGGTCCGTATAGTGCCGTCCAGTCTGACTTCATCAGGGATAACATTCATCCGGCCCTCTCCGATAATTCTTCCAAACGACAATACCGTAGGAATCCACGGGGTATTGTTGCGACTTACAATTTGCTGAAGCGCTACAACAATATGTGAGGCAATCAATACTGGATCGATGCATAAGTGGGGAGTTGCAGCATGTCCTCCTTTCCCTTTCACCGTAAGGTACACTTCGTCAGTGGAAGCCATATAGATACCTTTCCGGATTCCTACTTTGCCTGCTTCAATCTGTGGAGCCACGTGTTGTCCGAAAATTCCTGCTGGTACAGGGTTCTTAAGAACACCTTCCCCGATCATCAGGCTTGCACCCCCCGGATAGCTTTCTTCTGAGGGCTGAAAAATTAACCTTATGCTACCACCCCAGTGCTCACGGGTATTTTGAAGGATTTTTGCAGCTCCCAGCAAAGAAGCCATATGCGCATCGTGCCCGCAGGCATGCATTACACCAGTATTTACAGACGTGTAAGGTAGGTTGTTTGCTTCGGTTATGGGAAGTGCATCCATGTCGGCCCGGAGAGCAATCATTCTGGTACCGGCTTTCTTGCCCTGTATGTGCGCTGCAATGCCTGTATCTGCAATCCCGGCCTGAAATCCAATTCCATATTCCCTGAGTTTTTGCTGTATAAACCCCGAAGTTTTGTGCTCCTGCATGGACAGTTCCGGATGTTGATGAAAATGCCTTCTGATTGATTGAATTTCGGAATAATAAGATGCTGACAGCGCTTGTATTTTCTCTTTTAATATCTCCATGGCAGGGACGGTTAGGGAATTCAAAGTTGATGGTATATAAAATGTAAAGATAAAGAAATTCACAGTTTTTGTCTTGCCTCTTTTTTTTCGGGGTCTTTGATTTGAAAAAAATCCGTAGGTTTGCCATTGAAAAAATTCAAACAAATTTAGCCCATGTTACAGATTAAAATAATTCCTTTCAACCCATTTCAGGTAAATTGCTATGTCCTTTATGATCAAACCGGTGAGTGCATAATAATCGACGCTTCATGCTACGGACAACAAGAACAAGCAATACTGAAAGGGTTCATTCAGGAGCAGAATCTAAAGCCGGTTTTGCTTGTAAATACCCATTGCCATATCGATCACATTCTGGGGAATAATTTTGTTGCAGAAAACTGGTCGTTGAAGCCCTTGATCCATAAAGATGGAATGGAATTTTTGACCAATGCTGTTGAGTATGGTCAAACATTTGGTTTTGAAATTGATAAGCCGGTGATGCCGGAGGAGTTTCTGACCGAGGGGCAGATATTGCGCTTCGGAAATCAAGAGTTGCAGGTTCTTGAAACACCAGGGCATGCTGCCGGAAGTGTCTGTTTGTATCACCAGAAAGAAAAATTCGTAATTGCAGGCGATGTATTGTTTCACAACAGTATTGGACGTACGGATTTGCCCACAGGCAACTTTGAAACCCTTGTTCAGAGTATCCAGTCCAAACTTTTTATTTTGCCGGAAGAAACAAAGGTGTATTGCGGCCACGGGCCTTCAACCTCTATCGGGGAAGAGAAAAGAAGCAATCCTTTCCTGAATTAAACCTGTTAGCCAACACTGTTTACCCAGCTTGCAACATCATGGGCAGAAATGTCATTCATGCACCTGAAATGTTTTTTCGGACATGTATTGTACCCAATCTTGCTGCAGGGTCTGCATTTCAGGTCTTTGATTTCAAATATACGATTGGGAATATGTTTCTGGTTTTCGGGGTAATAAGGATACATGCCCAGCTCTGGTACCGTGTTGCCCCAGATGGAGGCCATGGGCTTGCTGAACGCTGCTGCAATATGCATCAGGCCGGTGTCATGACTGATAATGGCATGGGCTTGCTCTACAAGAGAAGCGGATGCATTGAGCGAATATTTGCCACATGCATTGAATACCTTCCCGGGTAATTCTGATTCAATATGATTGCCGGTATCAGCATCTTCAGGGCCTCCCAGCAAAATGACGGGTTTATGAAGTTTGCGGCATATTTCAATGATTTTATCTGCGGGCAGTCGCTTGGTGGCATAGGTTCCCCCAATCACGAACCCAACATATCCATTTCTGTAAGGAGCCGGCAATGATTGCAAACTGACTTTTTCCTTTTCCGGGATAAAAAAATCAAGGCCCTTGCCGTCGTTTTCTATTTCCAGGGGGCGGGCAGCATCCATCAATCTGTCAACAATGTGAACCTGTGGCATGCGGTCAATTTTGAAAGTGGTAAGCAGCCATTTCTCTATATTGAGTTTGTTAAATGCTTGTGAAGGCTTTCCCAGGGCTCTTTTTACCCGCATTGACCTGAGGTTGTTGTGAAGGTCAAGTACAAAATCGTAGTTTTCCTCTTTCAGATCTCTGATGGTAGCTCTCAGATCATCCTCGTAGGCAATTACCTTGTCAAGGTAAGGATAACCGCTGGTAAAGGAGGTGAATGATTTCTTTGTCAGCAAGTGGGTGACAATATTGCGGGAAGGGTTGTTTTTTAAACACCTCAGTACAGGAGAACAAAGAATAATGTCTCCGATGGAACTGAAGCGTATAACCAGAATTTTAAAGGGCTTTGTATTGGACATATTTCAGGAATGCAGAATTAAAGGCTGTAAAATTAAAAAGATTTAGGCGTTCAGAGCTCCCCTGTGAGTAAAAAGAGTTATGAAGTTTTGTTTATGGATCAGTTTCTTGTTGTAAATTGCGTGTTTAAGTGATTGAATAGTTGATGGTTGCCATGTCAAAAAAAGATAATTGTTCCCTGAATCTTTGGTGCTCATGTAAGTTTCAATTATATTTACACATTGCAAAAATAACGTCAACTTTAAAATAGAATCAATTTATGGGAAAAGTATTAGGTCATCTCCAGCCCCAAAGGGTGTGGGAGTTATTTGAAGAAATTTGTGGCATCCCCCGTCCATCCAAAAAGGAAGAGAAAATCATTGGCTGGCTCATTGATTTTGCGAAAAAGAACAAACTGGATTATCGGCGTGATCGGGTGGGTAACATAGTGATAAGTAAACCCGCAAGCCCGGGATATGAAAAAAAGAAAATGCTGGTGCTGCAGGGTCATGTGGATATGGTTTGCGAAAAGAACGCCGATGTAACGCATGATTTTGACAAGGACCCCATTCAGCCGTTTATTGATGGAGACTGGGTGAAAGCAAAAGGGACCACTCTTGGAGCAGATAATGGCATTGGAATGGCGTTTCAGCTGGCTATTCTTGAAGATAAAGACCTTAAACACGGCCCGCTGGAATGTTTGTTTACAGTGGATGAAGAAACCGGGCTTACCGGAGCCTTCGGGCTTGAACCCGGATTTTTGAAAGGGCGCATGCTGCTCAATCTTGATTCAGAGGATGATACAGAGCTTTGTATCGGTTGCGCCGGCGGTTTGGATACATTGGCCACATTTAATTATGAAAGAGTTAACAACGAAACAGATCATATTGCTTTTAAAGTTTCTGTAAGTGGATTGAAGGGTGGTCATTCGGGAGATGATATCAATAAGGGGAGAGGGAATGCCAATAAGATTCTGGCCCGTATTTTATGGAATTGCGAACGAATGTTTGAAATGCGGTTGGCCCAGATTGATGGGGGTAACCTGCGCAATGCCATTGCACGTGAAGCCTTTGCTATTTTAACCATTCCCCGCAAGTTTAAAAAGGACCTGGAAGAAACCATTAGGCAATATGCCAAAGATGTAGCAGAAGAACAAAAATCCAATGAACCGGGTGTAAAAATTAATCTCCATGAAACAGCTAAACCGGAGTGCCTGATCGATTATTCTACACAAAGTCGGTTGCTTGGCGCACTCTATGGAGCTCCTCACGGTGTATTAGGCATGTCGGCAGATATTCCAGGACTTGTGGAGACTTCCACAAATCTTGCTTCAGTGAAAATGACCTCTAAAAATATTCTTGTGGCTTCCAGCCAAAGAAGTTCAGTGGCATCCCTGAAAAAAGATGCTGCGGATATGGTGAGCAGTGTTTTTCAACTGGCAGGTGCCAAAGTCAGCCATGGTGATGGATACCCGGGATGGACACCCAACATGAAGTCGGAAATTCTCTACGTAATGCGAACCAAGTATAAGGAGCTTTTCGGTGAAGAACCAAATGTGCTTGCCATACATGCTGGTTTGGAGTGCGGTCTTATTGGAGAAAAATATCCGGGAATGGATATGATATCTTTTGGCCCCAAGATGAAAGGAGTGCATTCTCCTGATGAAAAATTAAGCATTCCCTCAGTGGAGAAAAGCTGGAAGTTTGTACTGGAGGTGCTGAAAAATATTCCTGAAGAGTAGGATACTATTGAAGTCGAAAAAAAAATCCCGGATGTTTTCAAATATCCGGGATTTTTTATGGCTGGCAATGGATTTAGTAGATTCGTTCAATTAAGTCATTTCTTACTATGTGGAGGCTGTCCAGGAGTTTGTCCATCATGCGGTCATGGTGGCTCAAAATAGTATTCAGCTGTTCTTCTTTTTCTTTGGTATATTCTGTTTCTGGCAAAAAAGCGATTTCTGTTGCTTTGGCAAACACCGAGTCAGTCTCAAAAGCAAGAGTACTCCAGAAAAACAGAGTGGTTTTGACATAGTTGCCATATTCAGCAGAATGTTTTAGTTTGTCAAATTCTTTTTGGTCAGGAAAAGTCAGAACAAGCATCCGTATAGAATCCTTGCTATTGTATGCCATTGCAGAGTCCAATTCTGATATGGCCCAGGCCCATCTCTCTTCCTGTTCAAGAAATAGTTCAAGAAATGATATGCTAACATTATCAAACTCTTTGATGCTTTGGTGTCGATCGGCACAACCCCAGCATAAACCTATGTTCAAAACCAACACCCATAGGAGAGGATGAAGGGTTGTTTTTTTGGGGGGTGTGTTATTCTTGTTTATTACAGTCATAAAGAATTTGAATTGTTTTGAGTTGCCAGGTAAAATAACCAGGCTTTGCGGGTTTCTCCGTTATTCAGGAGTTCCTTGATTTTTTCATGAACGAACGTTTCTTTCTCATTTGTCTTTTGAGCCGATAGGAGAGGGTTCATCTCATCGGCACCGTCATTCACATACTTATCCACGTCTTCCATTGCAGGAATTTCGGTAACACCAGCCAGCATGGCCAGGTGGTGGCCGGTAAGAACTTTGGATGTTTTCAGTTCTGCCGGCAAATTGTCAAACCCTATGGCAATCTCTGCCGGGGGCTGCTGGATGGCAAAAATGCTTTCGCCATTGGCACGGCAGTAATTAAAATTTCCAAGCCTTCCTACCATGTCGATCTTCCTGGGGTCAATGGTATCATCATCAGAAAAAATGTTTTCCTGTGCATGAATAAGCAATGCCTGTGCAACAATTAGGTTCGCGGCTCCGGGTTTATCGCTTAGTGCTTTTACTTCAAGTACCTTGCACTCAAACTGCACCGGGGACTCTTTTACCCTGAATGGTTTTACCATTTCTGAGGCGACAGGGGTAAAACCTCCTTTTTCAAATTCATTAATTCCGGTATCATACTCAACCCCGCAAATGGCCATCTGCCTTGCCATGGGATAATTCACCAGGTTGATTACTACTTCTCCTGTTTCTCTTACATTGTTCAGCGTGTCTTTCAGGCTGCCATCGCGGCGGGTATTTACCGAAAAAATAAGGATGGGAGGGGTGCTGCTGAATACGTTGAAGAAACTGTAGGGGGCAAGATTGGGCCTGCCTTCTTTGTCAAGGGTACTGGCAAAACATATGGGCCTGGGGTTGATGGACCCGAGAATATAATGGTGACGTTGCCTGGGGGTGAGTTCTTCCGGGGTAAATGTACGCATGTTATGTTTTGTTTTTAATCTGTTAAGCTATGCCATAAAATGACAGCATCCATGTTCATTGTTGAATCAGGCAGGAAAATCTTTCTTCTATAGTTTTACAGGATATTCCATATACCTTGAAGTTTTTTCCATAACCTCTTTTCCCTTTATTTTTTCCAGCAGATAAAAGGAAAGGTCAATTCCTGCTGCCACACCGGCTGAGGTAAGGATTTTTCCATTGTCTGTAAAGCGGTTGTTGGGCATTGCCCTGGCTTTGGGCGCGAGTTTTTGCATGTCATCGAAGACACTGTGATGGGTGGTAAACATTTTTCCGTCCAGCAGGCCCAAAACAGCCGGAATGCGGGATCCGGAGCAAACAGAAAAAGTGTATTGGGTTTTCTCGTATAGCTCTTTGATTTTATGCAGCAAAACAGGGTTGCTGATTACTGCTTTGGTGCCGTCTCCCCCCGGAAGTACCAGTATATCGGGTTGAGGCAACTCATCAATCCCATAGGCAGGGTTTACACTCAGTCCGTTGATAGTGTTGACAGGAGTTGTGGTTTCAGCAAAGGTGTAAACGTCAAAATGGTTTTCACCAGTGGCAAGATTGGCTGCGGTAAAAACCTCCAATGGTCCGCAGAAGTCAAGGGTTTCTATGTCGGGAAAAAGGAAAATAGCAATTTTGATCATTTCCGGAGAGATATGTATTGCCGAAACAATTTATTTTTTTCCATCTTCAACAAACGTTACATATTCATCAACTTTCTTATCCTTTTTCCTGCTGCTAATCAAATGGGAGAGTTTGCCCAGGATAAATCCCAGCAAGAAAAATATGATTAGTATAAAAATCAGCCGGCCCTGAACTTCAACAAATATCAGGTGCAGGGAAGTAACTTTCCAGTTGAGCACGGCAAGGGTAATGCTAAGCGCCAGTATAAGCCCTGCAGTAATCCAGAACAATATGGGTTTTTTCTTCTCGTTCATAGCTTCACATATTTAGAATGGCAAAAATTTGAATTATCAATCAGCATCCAAATCTACGAGTTTGTTTTGAACTGGACAAAGAGAAAGTAATGTTTTATCGTAAAAGGAATGCAATTGAAATCCCCAGGTAATTGCCAATGGCATAACCGATAATCCCCACTGTTAAACCCGAGATAATTACTTCCTTGTTTTTCAGTGCGCCTGCAACCACCGGAACAAAAGGGGGAGAGCAGATCAAAGCGGTGGAGGTAATAATCATTGTGTCGGTGTCAATGTTGAAGATTTTGCTCAAAGCAAGATGGAGGATGAGGGACCCGAAAATAACCAGCGCCACGTAAAAAAACAACCCCGGAGCAGAACCTGCAAACTGGCTTATATCGGCCATAGAAGCAACAGCAAGGCTGAATACAAGGATAAAGTACATGCCTGTTTCGAAAGTTTTTTCTATTTTGTTTACTCTGGGTATGAGGCTAACTGCAATGCCCAACGTGGTAATGGAAAGGATAATCACCAGCATGGATATTTCTCCGGCTATAAGAAAACTCAGCGCTATGCTTATGCCGGCAATTAATACTGATATGCCTGTTGCTGTCAGAACGGGGAAAAAGATTTTCTTTCTGAAAATACCCCAATAAGGATCTTTCCCGTCAAAACCAATGTTCTTGTCATCCAGTTTTTTGTCGCCCTTAAAGGGTTTCAGCACCAACCCGAATATTTTCTGACCTACTGTCATCAGGAAAGCCAGGTAAATAGAAGACAAGATGATGTCGTGTGTGTTGAGAATAATATAAGTTTCCGGTTTGGCCTGCACAACACTCTGGATAGATGCCATATTGGGAGTTCCTCCACTGTAAACCCCAACCATCATGCCGGATACTTTCCATATTTCAGGTAGAATGTCCCTGAAAATATAGTATCCCACCATCACCATAATGATGGCCGAAAAAATGCCCAGAACCAGTGATAATATGGTTTTCCCTGCCATTTTTAACCATGTTTTTATGTTCAGAGAGAACAGGAGCAGAGGCAGTGCAAGCGGTATGGTGGCAGAAGTAAGTGCATCTTGTATAACTTCTGTGCCGGGAGGAAGAAATTTAAGGTTTCCTGCCAGCAAGCCTATAATATAGGTGATTACTACAGCTCCCAGTTTGTTTACAAACCGGTAGCGATGGCAGAGATGCAATACGACTATGGGGGTACCCAGGTAGAAGAGCAGCAGCAGAGCAGTTGTCATTGTTATGGTTTAAAATATTTATGACGATTATAAGCCGGTAAAATTACATAATCCAATCGACATAGTTGTCCGGACCATAATAATTGCTTCAGGATAATCTGGCAATTATTGTAAATTCCTATTAGACCTAATTTGAAACATTTGGCAAAATGATTATCTTCATTTTCACCAATTAATCTCACATTCAATACCTCAAGCAATAAAATTGCTATTGCGCTGACATTAAGATCAGTTCTTTAATGAAATTAAAACCACAGCGCATTTTGCTGTTAAACAACTCATTTCTACAATAGTTAAGGGCCTACAGCCCGGTTCTGCTGCTTGTTCAATGAAATATAACTTAGGGCCAGCAGCCCGAAAACCTTTGCAGTTTAGGAATATTTAAATTGACCTATGCGCTGCGAAAATATTCAAGGAACAGAAACCAATAAAATGACAGCGCAATTTGCAGAGAATAATATGAATTAGGTTTAAAAGCTAAAAGACTGGTATGATTGCGGATAATCATAAAACCTTATTTTAAAAATACATTTAACCTTAGTAGAAATGTGCATGGCAGAACAACTTTGAACCTTATTACCTTATTGCACAAGCGCGGATCAATCTTTTTCCAATGAGGTAATAAGGTTCAATTAACTGTTTGTAATTTCATTTCTACTAAGAGGTTGGCGGAAGATAAATACGGTTTTTAAATGAATGATTATTTCCACTAATCGATGACTTGTAAAGGCCTATCTATTGTAGAAAAAGATAGGTTGTCGGTTTTATATACCTCGAAACTTTTTTAGACTAAGAGAATCGTAATATGTCAAAGTAGAATTATATAATGAAAGAAATTAATAAAATAGCGTCATTAGCAAAGATATAACATAGGTGATGATAATCGATAATTGAGGATTATAACGTTTGGGAAATTTATTTGCTAAAATCAGAGGGGAGTGCAAAGCGTGTGAAAAAAAATAAAATCTGCTAAGAGAGCGAGTTCTCCAAATATTTCATAATTTTGGTTTTTTTAAACAATATTACTAAAAAAAGCAACACCATGAAAAAAACTATTCAACTGGCACTTGCGGCAATGATTGTATTTATGAGCTTTCAGAGCTGTGCGCCCCAACAAGACCCATTAACTAAAGATATGAAAGAGCGATTGGCTAATTTTGAAGAGGTGACCCTCACCACTGATTTGAGCTGGCTGAGTGAAAATGAAAGGGAAATTATCCGCATACTCATGCAGGCAGCCGATATCATGGATGAAATCTTCTGGATGCAATCTTACGGTGATAAGAATGAATTATTTGACCGCATCGACAATGAATATGCCCGTGAGTACGCGAAAATTCATTACGGCCCATGGGACAGGCTGGATGCCAACCGTGCTTTTGTACCCGGTTATGATGACAAGCCCCTGGGAGCTAATTTCTATCCCCGGGATATGACCCGTGAGGAGTTTGAAGCATGGGACGAACCCACCAAGTCAAGCCTTTATACTCTTATCCGCAGATATGAAGATGGAAGCCTGGTGGCTATACCTTATTCCGAAGCCTACCAGAAGCAGCATGAAGAGGCTGCTCGCCTGATGCGCAAAGCTGCTGAGTTGGCCGAAGACCCGGGACTGAAGAATTATCTTGAAGTACGTGCTGAAGCTTTGCTTACCGATGATTACCAGCCCAGCGACTTCGCCTGGATGGCCATGAAAGAATCCAATATTGATTTTATTGTTGGCCCCATTGAAAATTATGAAGATCGTTTGTTCGGTTTCAAAGCTGCCCACGAAGCTTTTATACTGGTAAAAGATCTGGAATGGAGTGCACAATTGGAGAAATTCAATGCCATGTTGCCTCAGCTGCAAGCTGCTCTGCCAGTTGAAGCTAAATACAAAGCAGAAGAACCTGGTACTGATGCCGACATGAACGTATATTATGCCATTTACTATGCAGGCGATTGCAACGCTGGCACTAAGACCATTGCTATCAACCTGCCCAACGACCCGCACATCCACCTTACTGTTGGCAGCCGCAAACTACAGTTGAAAAACTCCATGAAGGCCAAGTTTGATAAAATTCTTGTTCCTATTACCGATATCCTCATCGATGAGAGCCAGCGCAAGTATATTACATTCGATGCTTTCTTCGAAAACACTACTTTCCATGAAGTAGCTCATGGTATGGGTGTAAAAAACACCATCAACGACAGAGGTCCTGTGCGCGAAGCCTTGCGTGAATACTATTCTGCCATTGAAGAGGCCAAAGCCGATATCATGGGACTTTACCTGGTGACTAAGCTCTATGAGATGGGTGAAATTACCAGTGGCGAAGTAATGAATAACTATGTTACTTTCTTTGCCGGTATTTTCCGTTCCAGCCGGTTTGGTGCTTCAAGCGCACACGGAAGGGCCAATATGCTGAACATGAAATATTTTGCCGATAATGGTGCTTTTGTATACCAGGAAGATGGTACTTACATGGTGAACTTTGATGAGATGAAATCTGCTGTGGAATCGTTGCTGGGAAAAATCCTTATCATTCAGGGCGATGGTGATTATGAAGCTGCCAGAACATGGGTGGAAACCGATGGCGTAATGACTGACCAGCTGCGCGGCGACCTCGACAGGGTGAATGCAACAGGTTTGCCCATTGATATTGTTTTCAAACAAGGAAAAGATGTGTTAGGGCTGTAAGTTCTGCACCATAATTAAGCAAGAGCTGTTTCAGAGGTGTTGGTTCTCTGGACGCTGAGCTATTCGATAAACTCACAGTATCACTTGTAGAAGCACATATCTACATAGTATACAGCAGTCGTTTCGACAGGCTCAACGACCAGCCACGACTTCCGGGACAGCTCTTTTTTTACACATTGCTGAAAAACCGGATCTGGTTGGCCTGGCAGCTCACCGCTACATCTTCAGGTATTTCCATTACTTCTCCGTCAATCTGGAAGTCGGCACCGTCAGGGCTTTTGTCTCCGGTACGACTAAATGAACATTCTATTATCCCATCAACATCGCTTTCCAGAATTTTTTTTTCTCCATGCAGTGTAACTTCCACTTTTGCTTCGGGCACGCTGCTGCCCGCATATCTTCTGAGGGCTCCCAGCAGATTCTGTAAATAACTTTTTTTTGCCGAAGGTTTGCTTTGCTTGTAGGATTCTACCACTCTGCCTTTGAAAAATACTTTTTCTTCATTTCCAAAAGCATAAAGAGGCTCTATTTTAATGGTGTCAAGCTTGCCGATTTTCTTCTTAATGATGGCAAAGGCATAGCGAAAAGGAAAAGTGACAGGTCTAAGAATCATTCGGAAAAGATTTTGTAGTGTTCATACAGTTCATTGATGGTTCTGATGTAGTTGACAGGTTCTATACCCGATGCATAGCCAAAGCTTACCATGTCAAGGTTATAGTACTCCGGACTGGATTTTTTGAGCATAAACCTTTCCACGTTGTCTTCCCATACATTGGGGTTGGCTCCAAAAGCTTCAGCCAGTCTGCGGGCATCCTGCAAATGTCCCTGTCCTACATTGTAGGAAACTATCACGAATTTTTGTCTTTCTTCAGGATCTTCAATGTGTTCAGCCCAATAATTATCCAGCCACAGCAGGAAGTTAACCCCTGCCTTAATGCTTTGCTCCGGATCGAATGGATTGCTGGCTCCAAACTCTCTTGCTGTTCGGGGCATAAGCTGCATCAATCCCCTGGCACCTGCCCAGGACTGAGCTCTCGGGTTGAACCGCGATTCACGGTACATAAGGGCCGCCAGCAGTCGCCAGTCCCAACCCAGGATGTCCGCACCTTCCTTTATCAAATCATCCCAGGGCGATAAGTCTCCTCCCGCACCAGGATTGAATTCGCTGGCATAACGAGATCGGAAAGCCTGTCGGTTTTTGTAATATTTGTTGTAAATAACGTAGTAATCAGCATGATTTTGTGCTTCCCTGAGCCAGGCATTGATGGTATCCAGCAGCATGGGAGAAGTGAGCCTCACTGCCCAGGCTGTCTGTTGCGGCAGACTCAACGGAGTTTCTACATCCAGATTCTGGTAATAGGCAGATTGTATCAGGGCAATATTTTCATCGGCCACTGTAAATTTGATGGAGTCATTGGCCACCCGGTGGATGAGATCTTCGGTAGTAAGCTCTCCTGCCGCTTCCACCACGATAATGGGCTCTCCGATTTCCAGCGAAAGATTGTTAAGCCTTGATGTATATGCAGAGCCTCTGCGCACATGTACCGTATCGCCTGCCAATTCAAAAGGGTTGCGTATCATCATGGCTTCAATTTCATGCAGCCGCATTTGCCGCCAGTTGTCAGGTTTGCGTTGTACCAGCACCTGGCGGGTAATGTTCATAGGCTCGGTAAAAGCAAGGCGCTTCCTGCGTTCTGTGGTAATGGTTAGTCCATAAGCAATCAAATCCCCTTCTCCGCGTATGAGCATATTTTTCATTTCTTCCAGGTCGCGGGCCAGTTTGATTTCCACATCCAGCTCAAGATGCTCTCCAAGCATTTGCAGCAGTTCGTATTCATATCCCATAGGCTCACCACGGTAAATAAAGTAAGACAATGGACTGTAGCTTGTAATTGCCACCAGCTTGCCTCTCTCCTTGATTTCGGGGAAGTCTTCCTTTGCTCTATCTTTCCTGCCTAATCCGCAGGCTGTAAAAAGTGCAATGAAAATCGTCGCAAAAAACAACCTCGTAACCATCTTTATGCTCATACCGGCAGGATTTGTTAAACTCAAATTTATGTATAAAATGTTTAAATGCCAAATAAAGGTATTTTGTCCACCATAGTCCAAATGGGCTGAAAGTCGCTCTCCCTATTTAGGGCCTGCTGAAAAAGTTTTTAGTGCATCAGATGCAAGGCGACAAGGCGAAGCTGTATAGGCATACTGCGAGCTGAAGACAACGAAGCAGATGATGTAATAAAAACTAACGATTTGGGAATGCAAAGTTTTTACTAAGAACGAGTTTAAATCATTGCATTAATAGTCTGAAATTGCAAGCTAATTAATAGATTGACTTTTAGTTGAGTGTTTTTCAGCAGGCCCTATTTAACCCATCCAACCATTAAATTACCCATCCTAACCCCATGCCACCAACTTTTCATACTGTACAATTTTGGATAAACAGTTGTCAAGGTCAGGTTTTTCGGTAAATGCTATATATTGTTTAGCCATGGCCCTGAGTGCCCTTATTACTCCCGCCCGTCAGACGACTAAGGTTGGATTCAGGTTCTCAGCCTGAAAAATTGTATCTTTGTAGTAAATTCCCATTGCTATGAAAACTAATTCAAATCAGGTAATTGATCAAATCATCGGGTTGATCAATCAACTTTCAGAAGAGGAGACAAGCCAGTTGCTTAATCAATATTATCTGGTAAAAATAAACAGGGTTCTCAACACAAGCTTAAAAGTCTGATTCTGGTAGCACCCACTTGGTCTGATGATGATTATGATGATTTCAAAAAGGCAAGAGAACATTAGTTTCGCTTTTGGGTAAACTTAACGCTTAAATTCCCTGCCCTCGAACACCACGTCCCTGACGAATACCCCGTTTCAAATACCCGTTTTTTGTAGAAATAATTATCGCACCCATACAGGATGCCCATTGCCTGAGGGGTATTAACCGTTCTATCGGTATTTGCCCCTGCTGGGTGCACCCGGAAGCTGGAAATTCTGCGAAGTTTCCAGTTCCTGATGGTTGGTGGGAACTTCCGGCTATTGGTGCTTAGGAACTTCGAGCTTCCGCAGGAACCGGAAGCTTCCGAAACAGTATTAACTGTCTTCAAATATCGATTGTTCCATTTTTAAACAGAAGTCTTACTGTAAGTGTAACACATTCTTCGGTTATAACTGAAACTGTATTGTTTTTTATGTATTTCTTCATCTGTGTAATCCCGGAAGTTGAAAATTCCGGGAAGTTTCCGTTTTCCCGAGGTCGGCTGAAACTTATAGCTTCCGAAGCTTTTAGAGTAAAAAACAAAATAAAACAACAATGTGTCCACAAATTAACGTAAATTTGTGTACCGTGGTGTTTAAATTTTGATTTATGGTGCACAGAATAATTACTCAACAGCTTCTAAGCAATCTTAAGCCTTGCCATGTTACAGCTTTGTTTGGTGCCAGGCGCACCGGGAAAACGGTAATCATGAATAGCCTGAAGGAAAGCCTGAAAGAAAAAAAGATACTGTTACTTAACGGCGAAGATCATGATGTTTCTGCCATGCTTTCATCGCAAAAACAGGAACTCCTGAAAAGCATCATAGCCGGCTATGATTTCGTTTTTATAGATGAAGCGCAAAGCATCCCCAATATTGGTATAAATCTCAAAATTATGGTGGATTCGCAAAGGGAAACCGGTTTCTTTGTAACGGGTTCTGCTTCATTTGATTTGCGGAATCAAATTGGTGAACCGCTCACAGGTCGGTCAACATTCTATTATTTGTACCCCTTTTGCATGAAAGAAATTACTGAAGAGTTTTTGCCGGCTGTTCAGTTGCTTCCTCAAATTCTCATTTATGGAACATACCCTCAGGTTTTTACGGAACAGAATCTTTTAGATAAACGGCGTATTCTTGACGGTATAAAAAATGGGTATTTGCTGAAAGATGTCTTGCAGCTTGATAACCTTAAAGACAGTGTGTTTGTGATGAATCTTCTTCGCTTGGTTGCCTTTCAAATCGGTAATGATATTTCTTATAACGAAATGGCCAACAGCCTGAAAACAACCGTAAAAACCGTTCAGCGATATCTTGACATCCTCGAGAAATCATTTATCATTTTCAGAATCAATGGGTTTAGCCGAAATCTCCGCAAGGAGATTTCCAAATCTCCCCGGTTTTATTTTTGGGATAACGGAATTCGAAATGCTGTAATTTCGAATCTCAATCCGATGGAATTGCGTGATGATATGGGGAGATTGTGGGAAAATTTTCTTATTTCAGAACGGATTAAAATACAAACCTACCACCAATCCTTTTCCAATTTCTATTTCTGGCGCACTTATGATCAACAAGAGATTGATCTTATAGAAGAGAACTCAGGCCGGCTCGCTGCTTTTGAAATAAAGTGGGGAAGCAGGAAAACAAAACCTCCCGTAGGTTTCAAAAAAGCTTACCCTGAATCTGAATACAAAACCATTACCCGCGAAAATTTCTTCGGGTTTATCGGTTAAGGAGATTCAGGGCCTGTATTTTAGAGCCCGGATGAGTCGGAAATCCTCCGATCACGATGACAAGAGCACCATCCTCTCCCGGCTCCCTGATCCAATATTAGGAAGCATTTAGCCCGCAAAAAGACTAAGAGAATTTTATTTGCAACCACCCATTGAAGGATGAGGAGTTATCTTTTTAATCAATTAATGCGTAAATTTGTGAAGGACTTCATTAAGATTTAGAAAAATGACACATCCAGAAAAGAAAATAATTGAATCCTATACCGGACTTATTGAAAGTTTAAGTTCTATAGGTAAGTTAGAACTTTTAGAAAAACTTGCAAGATCTATCCGATTGGAGAGCAAATCGAGAGAAGAAGACTTCTTTAACTCTTTTGGCGCATTTGTCTCTAAGAAGTCAGCTGAAGATATTTCCAATGAAATCAAAGCAAGTAGAAGTTTTAGGAAAAAAAACCTGAAATTCTGAATTTATGCAATACTTACTTGACACCAATATTTGTGTTTTCTTTCTTCGTGGAAAGATGCAGCTCGATAAAATTATAATACAGAAGGGCTTAGGGAATTGTTTTATTTCTGAATTGACGGTATTCGAACTCAAATATGGTGCGCAAAATAGCGATAATCCGGAAGAATCTCACCAAGCGGTAAATAATTTCATAAAAGGGCTTACTATCATTCCAATTTTTGGTGTTGTGGAAAAGTATGCTGAGATGAAGGTGTTTTTGAGAAGAAAGGGGACGCCTATGCATGATGAATTTGATTTAATTATTGGATTGACAGCGCTGGTAAATGAACTTGTTTTAGTTACAGATAATGTAAAGGATTTCAGATATATCCCTGATTTAGTAATTGAAAACTGGTTTGTAAGAGAATGATCAAGTTTCTGATTCATATTCTGCTAAGCAAATATCTTAATCATACCAAAATCATTTATTACGTCCGGTTCACTCCCAACGTTCAGTATACCCGGTTTGGTTATACGGCGCCCATTCCGCCGAAGAACTTTGCTCTATATTCCTTAACCAAACTATCCTGTTTTACTGCAGGCTTTATTCCTGAATAATAATTAACTTTATTCAGGACTTAAAAAGGATACAAAACATGACAGAAAAAATCGCTATTCTCGGAGGAGGCAATATTGGGCTTTCTCTTGCCAAAGGATTGATCAAAAGCCGCCAGTACCAACCTGAAGATATCATCATCACCCGTCGTCGATTGCACATGATAGAACACATAGCAGCCGAAGGGGTGGGGATTACACAGGACAATGTGATGGCCACCAGGGCTGCACGCATTGTTTTTATTACAGTAAAGCCTCAGCAGGCAAAGGAAGTCCTTGCTGAAATTGCCTCTTCATTGCAGCCGGACAAGCAAATTCTGGTTTCGCTGGTAACGGGATTGGGAATAGGGCAGATTAAGGCTATTATCGGCAATGGTATTCCCGTATTTCTGGCCATGCCCAATACGGCTCTTGCATTGTGCGAAAGTATGACCTGTATTTCCCACAGAGAGGATAAGGAAAAAGATGCAGAAGTTGTGACCGGATTGTTTGACCAGCTGGGTAAATCTCTCATCATTCCCGAAGAACTTATGGGGGCATCTACCGTATTGGCAGCTTGTGGAGTGGCCTTTGCTTTAAGGTTTCTGCGAAGCATATCCCAGGGGGGCATCGAAATTGGGTTTGATGCTGAAATCTCCACACTTATCGCAGCCCAAACCCTGAAAGGGGCCGCACGAATGGCACAAGAATCCGGCAACCATCCCGAGCATGAAATCGACCGGGTAACCACACCGATGGGCATCACCATTTCCGGGCTCAACGAGATGGAGCACAATGGTTTCAGCTCGGCACTTATCAAAGGTTTGTTGGCTTCCTACAGAAAAATTGAAAGTCTCAACGGCAGGAAGCCGGAATAATAATTTAATTCAAAATATCTTTTTTCAGGTTGAGGGTAACCTGGCTGTTGTTGCGGCGGTAGTCGAACAGCAGGTCGCCGGTACGGCTGTATAAACGTATGAAGTTGAGGGGATACCAGACGATGGCTTGTCCTACATGGATGTTGCTCAGGATATCAATTTGCTCGTCGCCGTTTGCTAAGGTTCTAACCCTCACTGTAGAACCATCCCTGATGCGTAATTTGTCGAAAAACACATCATTGCCATCTTTTGTGCGAATTTCAATAATGCCGGATTTGTTTTTGAGGAAGTTGATATTTCCGATGTTTTCAAAGGTGGTGGGGAAGCTGGCAGGGAACCTTGGGTTGGCTTTCCGCAGGGCTTCCTGTGCGGCAGCTCCCGGAAACACCGCACCTTCTGATTTGGATAGCTGAATAGCCGCGAAAAGCCCGGCGATGGACGACTCGATGTTTTGTTTTTGAATGAGCTCACGGTTGCGCTGGATGAGCAAATCAGCATAATCCATGCGTCCTGTGCTGGCCAGATCGGGGGCCTCGGCGGTGGTGAGTCCGCTGGTATTGCCAAAGGTGCCGGTAAGAACTACACCACGCTCTCCATCGTTAAACAATCCGCTGATGCTTTCCCTGGGGTCATTGTAGTAGTGTATTCCGCTCACTCTTCCCTGCAAAGTGAGATGGGCCGAATAGGCCATGGCATTGTTGCTGTGCTGGCTGTTGAGTCCTGCTTTTTCCATCCAGAGCATTTGTCCTGAAGGTCTGAAAGCCGCAACAAATGCATCATTTTGCCCGGGTTCAGAAACTACTTTTTTGTTTTGAAGACTCAACTCATCCGAAAAACTGCCGGCAATCAGCACATTTTCCCGGGGGTCGAGCATGATAGAAAAACCAGTAGCATCAGCATTGGATGAGAAAAGGTTGATCCATTTGTGGTTCATGTTTTTGTCGAAAGCAGCTACGAACGCGGTTCTTTTTTCGGAATCCCCCGCATTTACATTGAGCCGTGTTCCGGGGATATTCATTGCGCCATATTGATAGCCTGTAATGTAGATATCGCCATTGCGGCCAATGGCAATATCGCGCTGGTTGTTGCCGCGCCTGCCACCCATTTCATGCACCTGTTGCCAGATTGATATGCTTTGTTCGAAGAAATACCGGTCGGAATCAACAATCCATCCTTGTGGGGCCACGTTGATAAATTCAGGCATGGTGAGACCGATAGGTGCATTGATATAGGTAGGGTCGGTCACCACAAATTCCAGCCCGTCAATGAGCAGGTTGTCGCCGGGAGGGTTTCCGTTGTGAAAATGTACTGCGCTGGCCAGGTGTCCGGGGTAAAGCAGAGCGGCCACTTTTTGTCCGGCATAGTTGCGCACCAGCCATCCAAACAGCACAGCGCGGTCATCGCAATCAGAGAAGGTGTAATGGATTACCTCGTCGGGTACCATGTATTTCTGAAAGCCAAACTGTTCGGGATCCGTTTTGTATTCGAAGGCCGTTTGGGTAAGATGCAGCAGGAAACTGACTTTTTCCACATCGCTCATGGGTTGGAGGATGGGTTCGAGCACCTGCTGGGTGGATTGCACCAGATGGTTGGAACCGTCGGCATCCAGGTATATATTCATATTGGCCTGGGGCTGTTCGGCCAGCATGGCCACCAATACCGGATCGTATTGCAGGGGAAGAGCGTATTGCTGTCCTCTGAAGTTGATGTTTAATGTTTTGGAGGCCGCCCTGTTGGCAAACTGCGGGCTTTTATAGAAGTTCATGTCAAAAATCCTGAATGCGCCGGGCATGGTTTGCTGGTAGGTAAAGACAGGCTGATTGCTGTTGCCATCTATCAGGTAATAGGTTTTGTTGTCGATGGTAAGGCGGGGTGTGTTGTATACCGTATGTGCGAAAGGCATCAGGAACACCAGGTTGTTGTCCTGGCGGCCCAGCCGGATGTCGTAGCCGGCCTGCAGCAGCAGATACCAAGTGTAAAGTTTTGATGAAACGGCGTTGTTGTTCGACAATCTGTCGCCCAGTTTGCGGGCAGCCATAAACAGCGCCCAGTCGTTCATACCGGTTTCTTCGGCTATGTCGAGCAGATTGACAAGGGTAGGGGTAAAGTTGGTTTTGGCGGCATTGTCGAACCAGTCCGACACGTTTTTCTCGTCGGTGCCATAGGCCCGGATTCCCCTGAAGGAACGGTCAGCATCCACGGTAAAGGTTCTTCCGTAGAAGTCAATGTTGAGGGTTTGGGTTACCCTGGGTACGGCAGGATCAACGGGTCTGACCGTAACCGGCTCCCTGAATTGTTCGCGGGGTGCAACACGGGCATCCGAAGGGGGGATGGTACGGATAACGGTTTCCTCCCTGGCTTTTCGCTCTGCTCTTTTCCCGGCATTCTCCTGCCGTGGGTCGTAAGGAGGAATTTCGTCCGGCTTGGGACCCGGTTCAGGTTTTTCTCCCAAAAACACCTGCATCCGTTCCCACTCATTTTTCAGGTATTCGGCGTATTCACGATTGCGCTGTTCTACATAGTCGTCAAACTCTTTGTTCATTGCCTGCATCACACTGTCGCGTTGAGCAACAAACTCACGAAACCCTTGTTCCTGTTGTCTTCTGAATTCTTCAAAATCAGGATCCTGGCTAATGGCGCAAGGGACAATAAGAAGAAAAACTGCGATGAGTGTCAACAATTGTTTTTGCATGGCTTGTGTGGATTAGGTGAAGTATTTTTTTAATAATCTGGCTTTACTGAATGATTATGGGGTGCAGATTGATTTTTTCCGGAGGTATTGTTGATAGATTAGCTTAAATGATTTGTTAGTGCTGTAAAAGTAAAAAAAGGTGTGTTAAAAACAAAAGGAAAAATGGGTGGATAATCACGGATAGAAGAGATGCAGATTCAGCGGTTTTCTGATATACGTTAAAAAAAACAATAACAGTCGGTCTATAAAGGTTTTATTTCATAAATTTACCTTCCAAACACTTTAGAAATATTTGCTTATGAAGGGAAAATGCCCGCTTACTTTATTCCTGGTAATCTTTTTTAGCCAGGTTGCTTTCAGCCAGGTACAATTTGGTTTTAAACCTGAGGAGGTGCAGTACCGTCTGCAATATGATGTCAACAAACTTGCATCTGAAGAGATGGAGGGTCGTGAGGCCGGAACGGAAGGGGAGCGCAAGGCTGCTGCTTTCATAAAATCGCGATTCAAAGAAATAGGGCTTCAGCCATTATTCGAAGATTCGTATCTGCAGGATTTTGAGTTTTCAGGTGAATGGATCTTTGGGGATGAGAATCATTTATTGATTGGAGATGGAGAATTTTCGCAGCATACCGATTATTTTGTATTGCCTAACTCTGCCAGTGGCCAGATTTATGCCAGGGGTGCATATGTAGGCTTTGGGTTGCAGACCGATACGCACAGCGATTATGAAGATCTGAAAGATTTGGAAAACAGAATTTTTTTCATTGAATATTTTTTGCCTCCTGATCTTGACGATGGAGCCATGAGGTTGCCTCTTGAAGTGTTGCAGAAAAAAATTGAAACGGCTCAGGAGAATGGTGCCCTTGCCGTTATTTTTGTAAATACCCAAGGTGAACGCAACGATCCCCCTACCAGCCTGAGACAGCAACTTGGACGTGAGAACCTTCCCATAGTATTTGCAAAAGCCGAGGTATTTGAGTATTGGCAGCAGATGGGAGGAGAGGATTATATTTCCCTCTCAACCGATTTATACAGGGAAACCTATACAGCCTGGAATGTTGCCGGTTATCTTGACAACCAGGCGGAAACAACCGTTGTAATTGGTGGCCATTACGATCATTTGGGTTATGGAGGTTCTGGTTCGCGCAGCCCCGGTGCCAATACGATTCATTTTGGTGCTGATGACAATGCATCAGGAACAGCAGGTGTTATGGAATCTGCCCGTTTTTTGTCACAGTCGGACTATACTTCCAGTAATTATATTTTTATTGCTTTCTCTGCTGAAGAAAAAGGGTTGCTGGGCAGCAGGCACTTTACCAACAGTGACGCCTACGATATGAGCAAAGTAAGCTATATGTTTAATCTTGACATGATTGGGCGACTGGAAAACAGAAACATTACTTTATATGGCACCGGTACTTCACCGGTATGGGACTCTCTTATTGATTTGAATGCCGGAGATGAATTGCTGATAAGGAAAAGCGCAAGCGGACAGGGTGGTTCGGATCATACCAGTTTCTACAGACAGAACATTCCGGTTCTTTTCTTTTTTACTGGCATTCACGAGGATTATCACCGTCCTGGTGATACACCCGATAAGATTAACTATGACGGAATGTATTCCATACTGAATTTTTCTTACCGCATGACAGCAATGCTTGATACAATGGACAGGCCTGAGTTTACTGAAACACCTGTTGCACGGCGTGGTACCGCGCGTGGCCAGGGACCGGTGCTGGGGCTAATGCCCGATCATGCTTTTGAAGGAGAGGGGTTGAAAATTATGGCAGTTACTGATAACAACCCTGCCCAGAAGTCAGGGATGAAGGCCGGTGATATTATCGTGCGAATAGGAGATACACGAATTACGGATGTTTTTACTTACATGCAGTCCCTGGGTAGTTTAAGAGCCAATGATACTGTTAAGGTACGACTCATAAGGGATGGAGAAGAACTGGTGCTGGATGTAAAATTATGACAGGGCTTTGGATTGGGTCAAAAGCCCGGCCACCGGTTTGGTTAATTCCCTCTGAAATCTAAATTTTAAAGAAGGCCCTGAACCGGTGTCCGGATTCATTTTTCTGTTCAAACAACGGGCAACTTTTTATTTAAAAACGATGTTGTTTTTAACCGTGATTTTTTCGCAGTAATGGCACTTGAGCCTGATGTCTTCTTTGTCGACAACAGCAAAACGAGTTGTGATTACTTCAATGTTGGTTATGCAGTTGGGGTTAAAGCATTTTACAATCCCTGAAACAGTTTCCGGAATCTCCACCAGCGTTTTCATGCTTACCCTATAATCCCTGATTTCTATTATTGAAGCATGGGGCGCAACCAGTGCTATCTTATTGAGTTCTTCGGGTTTGAAAAATTTGTTGCTAACTTTTATAATCCCTTTGCTGCCAAATTTCTTGCTTTCCAGGTTGGTGGCAAAAAGCACCATTTGGTCAAAAACGTCCAGTTTGAGCATTTTAATTACCTGGAATAGTGCATTGGCGGGTATATGGTCGATTACGGTTCCGTTCTCTATGGCCGATACTTTTAATTCTTTTACTTTTTCATTCATCGTTTATAGGGTATTGTGTGACTAAACAAATGGGTTTAATGTGCTTTTAAAATGGTTGCAGTATAGATGGTTGTGTTACCGATACCCGAGCATAATGGATAACAATGCCTGTCTGACATACACCCCGTTGAGCGCTTGCTGGAAGTAATAAGCCCTGGGATCTTCATCCACGTTGATATGAATCTCATTAACCCTGGGCATGGGATGAAGAATTCTGAAGTTTTCCCTTGTATCCACAAGCATATCTTTATGCAGGTTGTAGGAATTCTTGATGCGTTCATATTCCAAAGGGTCGGAGAAGCGTTCTTTCTGAATACGGGTCATGTAAAGGATGTCGGAGTTAGGTATTACTTCTTCCATGTTGGTGTACTGATGGTAGGCAAGGTTTTTCTCCTTGATATGCATTTTAACGGAACTGGGCAGTTTCAGCTCAACAGGAGAAACCAGGTGGAAAGTAGTATTGTAATTGCAAAGAGCGATTACCAGCGAATGAACGGTACGACCATATTTAAGATCCCCTACAAAAGCCACGTGCAGATTGTCGAGCGTGTTTTGGGTTTGCAGGATACTGTAAAGGTCAAGCAATGTCTGGGTAGGGTGCTGGTTGGAGCCGTCACCTGCATTGATAATGGGCACGGGGGAGATCTCAGAGGCAAACCTTGCACTCCCTTCCACGGGGTTTCTCATTACGATAAGGTCGGAATAATTGGCAATGGTAAGAATGGTATCGCGCAATGATTCACCTTTTTTAACGCTGGTGTTGGAAGCTTCAGAAAAACCTACAATTTTTCCTCCCAGTCGGTTGATGGCACTTTCGAAACTAAGTCGTGTGCGGGTAGAGGGTTCAAAAAACAAAGAAGCAACCACGTGATCCTTTAAAACGGTTTGTACCGGATTGGCTTCAAATTCCTTTGCCACTTCCAGCACGTGCAATTGTTCTTCTTTGGTGTAATCGTTGATCGATACCAGGCTTTTGTTCTTCATAGTTTTTACGATTGTTGATGAAAAATTAAATGTAACAAAAATATGGGCAAAAAAAAAGCGGCTAAAAAGCCGCTTTCAATAACTATTTACATCCGCAGGTTTTGCTGACGAGATTTTTGCTTTTGAGAAATTCACAAATTGTATCGCAAAGATCAGGTTTGCCAACTTCCTGAAGCTCATAGCCAATTTTTACTGTTGGCTTATTGATTTTGATAATTCTGTTTATATCAATGGGAGTGGCTATTACTACCAGGTCGCAAGGAGTGTTTTCGATGGTGGTTTCCAAATCCTTTACCTGTTTTGGGCTGTATCCCATTGAGGGGAGCACAGGGCCTAAATTTGGATAGTGTTCGAAAGTTTCTTTGATTTTTCCCACTGCATAGGGGCGGGGGTCTACAAGTTCAGCAGCACCATACTTTTGAGCTGTAATGCTTCCGTAACTATACTTGATTTCTCCATGGGTTACAGTTGGGCCTTCTTCAATTACAAGCACTCTCTTGCCTCTGATAAGTTCGGGCTTATCAACAGAGGTGGGAGAACAGGCGTCAATCACGATAGCGTTGGGAACAACTTTGGCTACATTGTTGCGCACCAGTTGCAGGTCTTTAAGGTCAGCGCTTTCAATTTTATTAACAACAACGATATCTGCAATGCGAAGGGTAGTTTCTCCGGGATAATAAGATAATTCATGACCTGCACGTTGCGGGTCAACCATGGTAATCATCAGGTCAGGCTTGATGAATGGGAAGTCATTGTTTCCTCCGTCCCAGAGAATTATATCGCAATCTTCTTTTTCTGCCTCACGCAGGATAGCCTCATAGTCAATTCCTGAATAAATGATGGTGCCGCGCACTACATGAGGTTCGTATTCTTCCATTTCTTCGATGGTACACTCATGTTTTTTCAAATCTTCGATGGTGGCAAATCTTTGTACTGCCTGTTTTACAAGGTCACCATAAGGCATGGGGTGCCTGATGGCAACCACTTTTAATCCATGTCCTTTTATAATGTCAACAATTCTCCTGGAAGCTTCACTTTTTCCTCCTCCGGTTCTAACAGCGCCAGTGGCAATAACCGGCTTGGTTGATTTGAGCATGGTGGCATTGAGGCCTAAAAGCTTAAAGTCTGAACCGGCAGCATTAATGATAGCTGCAAGGCTCATTACTTGTGCGTAAGGAACGTCACTGTAGGAAAAAACACACTCATCAACTTTGTGCTTTTTTATCAGATCCGTTAGTTCTTCTTCTGCATGAATGGGAATGCCTTGTGGGTAAAGTTTTCCGGCCAGTTCAGCAGGGTAGTTCTTTCCGTCAATATCCGGAATCTGTGCGGCGGTAAAAGCTACTACGTTGTAGTTTTCATTGTCTCTGAAATAGACATTAAAATTGTGAAAATCTCTCCCTGCAGCTCCAATGATAATTACATTTATTTTACTCATGTGTTTTGTTTATTTAAGGTGATACTATGAATAATTATTGTTTCTACTAAAAATCTCACAAACCTACATAATTTTTGGAAGAAAAATCATTAAAAAGTAATTTTTTTATACAGGTACTACACCGATTCCCGGCCTTTGGGGAAATACAATCTTGCCATCCACAACCTTTAGTCCCTCAAAAACATCGTTATTGATAAGCAGGTTGCCATCCACCAGAACATAGGGGTGAAAGCTCAATTACATCCTTTTGTCCGAAGGGCATATGAATTACGTTGTTTTCTCCAATGATGGCGCAACTGGTAAATTTCTGCTGGATGATTAGTACTCCCTTGACACATTTACAAAAATACTTAAACCTGCCTTATTCAGGTAGAAAACTTATTTCCAAAATTCATTTAACCTTAGTAAAAATATACATGGTAGAACAGCTTTTAACCTTAATACCTTATTGCACATCCTCAGATCAATCTTTTTCCAATAAGATAATAAGGTTCAATTAACTACTTATATCTTCCTTTCTACTAAGGTTGGCGGATGGACTAAACGAATCATAATATGTCAAAGTAGAATTAGTACGCTGCTTATAATGGCTGCGGGTTTGATTTTTTATTTTGTTGATGAGTGAGAATATCAATTGGTTCAAATTGTTGGGCTATAGATATTAAAGATGCACATGCCTTGAGGAAGAACTTTTGTTACCGCTCTCGAAAAAGCTGTAAATTTGCACCTGTTTCTAATTTAAAGTAAGATCATGAGGATTGAAGAAAAGATTGTAGCACAGATTCAAAGTGCATTGAAAGAACTGTTTTCTATTGAAACAGAAACAGGGAATTTAGCCCTGCAGCCCACACGCAAGGAGTTTGAGGGTGATTTTACCCTGGTGGTTTTTCCTTTTGTAAAACAGGCCCGGAAGTCGCCGGAGGAAACTGCCCGTTTGATAGGTGAATACGTTAACGAGAGGATGGATGAGATTCAATCCTACAATATCATCAAAGGATTTTTGAATTTTACTTTACACGATACGGTATGGACAGGCTTCCTTTCTGATGCCGTTGCCGAAAAGAAGTATGGCGCAGCCCAACAGGATGAAACCGACATTTCGGTTGTAGAGTATTCATCACCCAATACCAATAAGCCTTTGCACCTGGGGCATATCCGCAACAACCTGCTGGGTTATTCCATTGCGCAGATTATGGAAGCTTCGGGCAAGAAAACCATCAAGGTAAATCTTGTCAATGACCGTGGTATTCATATCTGCAAGTCTATGGTTGCCTGGATCAAATGGGGAAATGGAGAAACACCAGAAACTACAGGTAAAAAAGGAGATAAGCTGGTAGGCGAGTATTATGTGAAATTTGAAACCGAATTGAGAAAAGAGGCCCAGGCCTTGAAGGATTCGCACAACTACGATGATGATGTGGCCCGCAACAATGCCCCCTTGATGGTGGAAGCACGCGAGATGCTACGCAGATGGGAAAAAGGAGATGATGAGACAGTGAAAGTCTGGAAGATGATGAATAAATGGGTTTACAAGGGCTTTGACAGTACATATCAGCGACTGGGAGTGAGTTTTGAAAAAATCTATTATGAATCTGATACTTACCTGCTGGGAAAAGAAATTGTGCTGGAAGGGCTGGAAAAGGGGGTGCTGTTTAAAAAAGAAGATGGCTCGATATGGGCTGATCTTACCGACCAGGGGCTCGACCAGAAACTGCTTTTACGTGCCGATGGTACCTCTGTATACATGACCCAGGATATTGGTACAGCACAGTTGCGCTTTGATGATTACAACGCTAACCAAATGATATATGTGGTAGGCAATGAGCAGAACTACCACTTCGATGTATTGAAAAAAGTAATAAAAAAGCTCGGTAAAGAATACAGCGACAGTCTGTTTCATCTCTCCTATGGTATGGTTGAGCTTCCCCAGGGCAAGATGAAATCGCGCGAAGGTACGGTTGTGGATGCAGATGATTTGATGGACGAAATGTACAACACGGCGCGCAAAACCACAGAGGAACTGGGCAAAGTGGAAGGTTTTACCGAAGAAGAAAAAGAGAAGCTTTTTGATACCATTGGGTTGGGAGCTTTAAAGTACTTTATTCTTAAGGTGGACCCTAAAAAGAACATGCTGTTCAACCCTGAGGAGTCCATTGATTTTAATGGCAATACGGGTCCCTTTATACAATATACCCATGCACGTATCCGCTCCATTTTGCGTAAGGCAGAGGAGAAGGGGCTGACAGAAAAAGAATTTGACGCAGCCCAGGTAGCGCTCAATGAAAAAGAGAAGCAACTGCTGAAAACCCTTTATGCCTTTCCCCAAACCATTCGCCAGGCAGCTGCCGAAATGAGCCCGGCCATGATAGCCAACTATGTTTACGACCTGGCCAAAGAGTTCAACCAGTTTTACCACGAACATTCCGTGCTAAACGAACCTGATCTGAATGTTTCTCTATTC
>RECE01000111.1 GCA_007694165.1 Bacteroidota bacterium | reverse complement strand
TTGTTGAGATTTACTGATGCAAATTTATGGAATGATAAGCAGAAAAGAGAATTTATATTTTCATTAAAGACGGAAGACAGGAGAGAGGAGACGGAAGATGGAAGAGACGAGATACCGGTAGGATCTTCCAGCTTCCGCAGGAACTGGAAGCATCCGGGTTCACCCCGCTAAGCGGCATTTAACTTCGTTGAGCTCCCTTCGGTCGGTTGTAATGCCGCTTTGAACATCGGATAATTTGCAATTATCCATCAGGTTAAGGAAAAGAATTAAACTTTTAGTCAGGGCATGAACTGTAGTCATACCCTGACTTGCTCTTAATGGCGGGCAGTGCTGGTATTAAGTGATGGGGCCACTTCCGTTGACCCCGCCACTACGCCAGGCACTGTGGACAGACGACTTTTTTGCTCGTCCGACCACTTTCGAAGCAGAATTAAACTTTTAGTCAGGGCATGAACTTTAGTCATACCCTGACTTACTGAACCTATATGGGTCTTTAACCCAAGTCTCACCAAGGATAATGCACAAATAAGCAAACATCATTAAAACACACAAATCTTTCCATCCTTGAATTCAATAAATAAAGTACCATATCCAATAAAGAGCAAAATTAATAATGACCCTATATTTTCCGTGATGATTTTACTATTTAAGAAATATTCAAAAACATAGTTTAGAAGTAGCATAAGTAATACAGCTAATACAAAAACAATGACTTTTAAAAAAACTATTAAACCTCTGCTTGTTATATTCTTAATTAGTCTCTTGAAAGCAAAGTATACAAATAGCGATAGTAATAATGGTGAACCCACAACTAAAGCATAGCAAACTTGTAAAAGATTGACTTTTGACAAGTCAAAACCAACAGATAGGTAAACAATCGCAAAACCAAAAAATAAATGTATGGCAACTATAATTATTGCTGTTATGTAGTTGTTTGTCTTTTTCATGTTAACTCTCATTTGTTATTTAGGTGATAGTTGCGAAGTTTTATAACATCTGCATCATGTTGCCTCATCCGCAATTGCATGCTCCGGATAGCATCAAACTGAGATGCACTATAAAATACTCCTGCCCCAATAATTGCTGCTGGTATAGCCGTTAGGCTAAAACCTTTCAATCCCCAAGAAATTAAACTTCTAGTAGTTGAAACACCTCCACTAAACCCACCGCCGAGTGTAGCAGCTATGCTGGACTCTCTTCTTATTAAACTGGTTGTGTAATCATTCTTAACACGCTGAATACCTGATATAGTTATTTCAGGTGTTTAATAAGTTATATTCCATCCGTCCCGGTAGGCTATTGTTCCACCATTTTCTGGTATTTTATGCCACTTACAATCCCAAAGCAAGTAACTTCCATCATCGTTAACTTCGAAAATATCATTGTTAAAATAAAATTTTTCAGGTGGCAATTCTTCTCCTGAACTTGGAAACTCACCCCCCATATGATTCAACCTCATCACCCAAGCCCCCGTAACGGCACCATTGGCGAATTTGCCGCCGCCCAGGGCTTCTGCGGTGCCGCCGATGGAGGCGGCCATGGCTACCTGGCTTGCCAGAGACGTATAGGGGCCTTGGGATTGTAACAGATAGCACATCAGCAATCAAAGAACGTTTTCCGGCTGCAATATATGAAATATTTTGATTGGTGGGTTAAAAAAAGATTGTTATGTGTCAGGCCTTCAGCCTGATGAATGGATAACGGCCATTTCCCCGGGGCGGTGCCCCGGGCTTTGGTGTAGCAGCCTTTCAGGCTGAATGGGGTTATGGAGTTGAGGGTATAGTCTTTCAGACGCGCCATCAGGCTCGTCTCTACAGGGATTTGTGGGGTGTGAACCGGAGACGCGCCGGAAAGGCGCGTCTTTACAGCGGGAGTACCATCAATGATGCTTATTATTTTTCCAATCCGGCAGAAAAAAATCCCCGGGTAATTCCAGCGGCAGGCACTTTGTAAAGACGTGCCTGCATGGCACGTCTCTCATTATCCACCACGCATAAAAGGTAGAGACGCGCATAACGGCGCGTCTCCAATGATTTGTATAAGATAGTTGGCGGTAAGACCAGGGTTCATGCCCTCACTAAAAACACTGATGATGAAAGATATTAAATTGCAAAAATTCAATGATGTGGAGCGAAATGCAAATTTCGCTTAGCGGGGAGCGGAATTACAAATTCCGCTCAGCCTGGAAGAAGACGCCCCAAGCTAAGCACTGTGGTCTGACGACTTTTTTGCTCGTCCGACCACTAATGGAGCAACTTTAGTGGCGGGGTGAGCTGTAGTCACCCCGTCACCTATCCCTCATGCTTAGCGGCCTTTAACTTCGTTCAATTGTACAACTTTTCACTATTCACTTAATAGTATTCAATCTTCAATTAGTCCGGACCGGAACTATAGTCCGGACCGGACGGGTGCCTTGATTTTCCACTTTTCACTTTCCACTTTTCACTACTCCCTCGCCTCTAAACAAAAAAACCCGCCAAAAAGACGGGTTTTTTAGTAATCCTACAGGATGCGATGATTATTTTATCACCTGCAGTTTGTAAGTCTCCATGCCATTGGCAGTGAGTACGCGTACCATGTAAATGCCATTGTTGAAATCTCCCAGCTCGATGCTGTGGGTTTCGGCGCCTGCATTGTTTGTGTATACCTGCTGACCGGCAATGTTGAAAATGCTGATCTGCATGATTGGGCTGTCAGAAGTAATGGTAACCTTGCTGTTGGCAGGGTTGGGGAAGATGTTGATACCTGCAGCATCCACTTCATTAACGGAGGTGGGTTGTGCGAAAATATCGTCCACGTCCATGTCATCCACAACCACGATGGTTCTCCATGGGTCGTTTATATTCCATTCTGCATGGGCAAAAGAAGGACCGTCGAAGTAGAGATAGGTGTAAGTACCTGCGGGCATATGCAGGGTTTTGGTGAAGATCCAGATGTTGTTGGTCTTCTCCATCTGTGCTTCGGGAAAATCTGCCGGGTCGGCATTGTCCCATCCGGGGAAGTTTCCTGTCATGTAAGCAAAGGCTTCATCACCGGGTTCAAAACCACCGTAAGCCTGCATATTAATGGTGAAGGTAACTTCATAAATACCGATAAGCTCAAGGGTTACTTCTTCTGTTACATTGGCACCTGCAACGACTATGGTTCCCGATACAGGCACGTAGTCAGCACGTTCCACATGGTATTCGTAAGTTCCATTGGTTCTGCTGAATGCATAAACACCAGGAGCGTAAGTTTCACCGTCAAAAGTGATAACAGCGTCAGCAATTGCTGCACCTTCAGCATCTTTCACTTCGAATGTAATGGTATGGAAAAGTACCATAGGAAGTTCAATAACAGGAGTAATCAGCCAGTTGTCGGGTGTAAGAACTCCTGCATCAGCATCATACGACTGACTTCTCATATGTGCGGTAATGGAATAATCCTGTTCCACAACAATTGAGTAATACCAGTTAAGTCCGTCATCGTCAAGGTCTAATGCCAACCAACCTTCAGGAAGCCATTCGTCATCATAGTCAGGAATTTCTTCTTCCAGGGGGTCAAAATCAGGCACACCACCCATGAAGTCTTCATGGAAAATAATGTCAGGTGTTTCCAGGCTCTCTTCTACACCTTCAATTCTCACATTGTCAATCACGATGCGGTCCATATCGGTGCTGTTGTGGTGACGGAATGCTATCCGTACATGGTGTTGTTCAAATTCAGAAATTTCAACCATGCGTGGCTGATACTGCCAGTTGGGAATATCGCTGCTCAGGGTCTCTTCGAATACCATTACATAGTCTAATGTATCAAAAGGCTGATCTGCACTTTCCAGAGCGGCAATCCATACACTGTAGTATTCTTCGCGATAGATAGCTTGATTGGCAGTAGAAGC
This sequence comes from Bacteroidota bacterium, assembly GCA_007694165.1. Lineage (GTDB taxonomy): Bacteria > Bacteroidota > Bacteroidia > Bacteroidales > UBA7960 > SKVR01. Next base: position 3,552 of record RECE01000111.1, on the reverse strand, counting down.
TACATCCCATTTGAGATAGATGTGGTCATACACATCAGGAATTTCCTGAAGCACAACGTTGATAAATACGTTGTTGCCAACCACACTGAAAGAACCTGTAGAAGGGAAGTACAAAGTTTTGTTTACTTCATAGTTGTAAAAACCGGGAGTCAAATCAAAAACATACTCGTTAGGTGCAAAGGTTTCATCGTTGAGGGTGATAACAGCATCCGTCAGAAGATTACCTTCCTCATCAAGAATGGTAAAAGTAACGGTATATTCAGGGTCATCACCTCCGGTAAGGGTTATATTAATCATTACATCTTCATCATCCACTTCAAAGGTGCCCGTTGCGGTAACAAATCCTTCTTTCTGAACAAAGTACTGATACTCTCCGGGGAAGAATTCAAATTCGGTTTCTCCTGCATCATACACTACATTGTTGATGGAAATCACTTCTGTGCCGTCGGCACCTGCAATGTTGAAGTTTACAGCAAAAGGATCAACAATTCTGAAGTCATCAAAATAAAGTGTTGCTCCGGTGGCAGATCCTTCAGCATCTTTGGTAATCTGGAAGCTGTCGAAATAGAAGTTTACTCCGTCCATTTCACCATTACCGTTTACCCATCCCACAACGTTTTCAGGGTTGTTATAGTCCCAGGTAATGCGTTTCCAGCCTACCCAATCAATGGTATGCCAGGTAGAGCCTTCCAGTTGTGGAATGCCATCGCGGGTCATAAAGCGGAAGCGGTTTCCCGAGCCGTCACCATAAACAAACACTTCCAGGGCTTGTCCGGGCTGGAATTGTCTCTCGGGGATGTTGGCATTGCCTGCTGGCATGTGCTGCCTTACCAGGTGCGTGGGGGTGCCTTCATAATCGATGGTATTGTTCCACTGTATGGCAAGTTTCATAGAACCGGTACTTCCGGTAGCAGGGTTAACAATATCAGTTTCGTGCGCGCGGTAGGTAATCAGGTTGCCTTCGTCATCTTCCAGTACGATCCCTGCAGTGCTTCCGCTACCTTCCGGGGCCCACCATAAATCGACTCCTATCTCAAAGTCATCAATATAGGTAAAGTTGGGGCTTCCGTTTTCCTTTGCCTGGGCAAAAGTTTGCATAATGCCTCCCATTACGAAGAACATCAGCATCATCAAGGTTGTAATTTTTCTTTTCATAACGATACATTTTTGTTTGTAAATATGGTTTGTTTAGGGTTCATCGGTGCTTTGGCAAGCGCAGCGACCGCCGGGGAACTCAGCAATAGGCTCAGCCATTCCGGAGGAGTATGCCGGGTGCCGGTAATATACCAACCAACACCCGGCATGAGAGTTATTCAATGATTTGAATTTTTTTGTACAAAGTACCTTTTTCTGTCTGGATCCGCAGCAAATAGAGTCCGCGTGGGTAATTTCCTGTTTCAAAGGTATGCAAATAATCATCTACCCGGACAGTTGCCACATTTCTTCCGGTAATATCGGTAACAGTAATGTAATCAATGAAATAATCAGACTCAATGTTGATTTGTGAACGTGCAGGATTGGGAAAGATCTTAATGCCTTGCCCAGCCGGTATATCTATACCTGTTTCCAGCTGAAAATGGGCAATAAGGGCAATGTCTTCCGCAGGCATCATAAAGCTATACATGGTGTTTGTGCTCACCTCTTCATTCTCTTCATTGGTCCAGCGCAGGAAGATGTAATTGTCTGCCGGTGCTGCCGTGGTATAGATGGTTTCTCCCGCTTCATAGGTGCCCTCTCCGTATACGGCGCCTCCCTCTTCGGGCTGAGCGGTGAGGGTAACGGTGTAGAATTGCGGTATCTCCTGGTAAACTGCGGTAAGTTCAAAGTTATTCATGGCGGGCATGGGGAAAGTATACTCCTGCTCATCGCTCATGATGTCGCCATCGCGGTTTCTCCAGTGTAGGAATTCAAAACCATCATTGGCAGTGGTGCTAACAGTGACCTCTTCATTAAAGAAATAGCTTCCCTCACCCTGGGTTGTACCGGCATCTTCGGGGCTCACTTTCAGCACCAGGTTGTAGGTGGCAGGCACAAAATGAGCGGTCAGGCTCAGGTCGTTGCCGGGCATAGAGAAGGTGTAAGTGGCAGAAGTGCTCATTTCGTTTCCATCGGCATCAACCCAGTTATGGAAAGCAAACCCAGTGGCAGGTGTGGCCGTTACGGTTACTTCCTGTCCTGCTGCGTAGTCTCCTGCTCCGGTTGCTTGTCCGCCTTCTGAAGGCTCGGCAGTGAGTGTCAGGGCGTAAGTTTGTGCTGCTCCCACCTCGAATTTGTCGAGCATGAGCATGTAATCGTCGTGCGAAACATACTGAATGGCAAAGCGATACACTTCTCCTGCATGGTCGCCAAGGTAATATTGATATTGGGTCCACTGACCCGGTACTTCAATGTATTCTCCATCGGAGATAACGATGAAGTTATCGGGGTCGAACTGGAAAGTTTCATCATCATCCAGCGAAATCAGCACCCTGATCCTTTCGGGTCCAAAGTTGTTGGTTTCGATGGATTTTGCATAGAAGCTCAATTGCGTAACATCAGTTGCTTTCAGCTGGGGAGAAATGAGCCATTTGTTCTCATCTGTCGCCTGCGACATCATAGCAATAAGATACTTATCTCCATCCACGGCCGGATGGTTTCCATTGATGGGAGGAGTGGTTTCTGCGGGATTCATTACTTTGAAAGCGTAAGGCTCTCCTGATCCGGGGAAAGTGAACCCCTGCGGATTCCAGGTAACATCACCCTCCACATCCACGGTAATCCAGGGAAACAGCTCTGTGGTGAAATCATCATAGTCCTGCCAGTTTTCAAACAGGGTAGTGGGGTATTGTACTTCCTCTCTTTTTACAAAATGGAGGTGGTCGAAATAGAGTTTTCCTGACTCAGCGCCACCTTCGGCATAGCGCAGGTGGAAGCCGTCCATGTAGAAGTTGGCACCGTTGAGCTCGCCATTGCCATTTACCCATCCGAATACAGGGTCATTGGCCAAATCCCAGCTTACAAGCTTCCAGCCCATCCAGTCAATGGTAATCCACTGCTGGGCTTCCAGCTGGTTCAAACCGTCGCGAATTACCAGTCTAAATTCATTGTTTGACCCGTCACCATAAACATACACCTGGAGAATGTTGTCAATGTTGAAACGGTTTTGGTTCTGTGAAGCTGTTGGAGGCAGGTACTGCCTGATGTAGGGTATTCCTGAAAATCCCATATCCCATCCATAACCCAATTCCATGCTCTGTAAACTGGACACCGAATGGTTGACGTAGGTTGTATTGTTGACACGATAGGTAAGCTCGGGAATGATGCCCAGGGTTTGTCCTGCCTGGTCGGGGTGCCACCAGTTGACAATGCCTGTGTTGAAGTTATCGATTACAGTAGTTTGCGTAACAGGCTGATCGAGCAACAGGAACTGGTAGCTGAAGGCTTCGGTTTCATTGAAGAACATGTCAGAGAGCCCTTCCGCCACATATACGGTGTAAATGTTTCCGGGAACCAGATCTTCGGTGGGGAAGAAATGGAGAATGCTTTGTTCGTTGAGAATGGTGTGCTGAAGAA
>RECE01000349.1 GCA_007694165.1 Bacteroidota bacterium | reverse complement strand
CTGACCAGTCATGGCACACCCTTGCCACCGGCCAGGAAGGCCAGGTATTGATGGTCGTTGATGGAATGCCTCAGTGGGCTGATCTCCCTGAGGGTGAGGATCCGGGTGATGACGATGAATCTGTTACGGATATCGATGGAAATGTATACACTACAGTGCAAATCGGTAACCAGCTATGGATGGCTGAAAACCTCAGGACTACCCGCTACCAAAATGGTGACCAGCTGCAGACAGGACTCAACGACAGCCAGTGGAACAACACCACCCAGGGTGCTTACTCCCTTTATCCGCATTCTCTTGTGGATGGAATCGCTTCTGATGAGGCAATGATGCAGGCTTACGGATTATTGTATAACTGGTATGCAACGGTTGATCCCAGGGAGCTTTGTCCCGAAGGCTGGCACGTACCTGCCGATGAGGAGTGGATAGCCCTGATCAGCTATATGACTGACAATTATCCGCACATCAATCCGACCAATGTGGGTAATTCTGTAAAGTCGTGCAGGCAGATAGACTCGCCACTGGGAGGGGAATGCGCCACGGATGTTCATCCGCGCTGGAACTCCCATGCAACCCAATACGGTACCGATGAATTTGGCATGGCTGCATTGCCTGCTGGATACAGAAACCCAACGGGTTCATTTGCGGGAATCTCCAACCATGGAGGTTTCTGGACTTCCACTGAATATTCTGCTGCCGCGGCATGGAGGAGGTATACCGGTTTCGGGCATGCCTTTGTTTACCGCGACAGCCAGCTAAAACGGCTGGGAACCTCTGTTAGGTGTATCAAAACGACTGAAAATAACGATTGAGTTTGCATCATTTAACCTTCCGCTAACATCGTTCTTGTTATTACAAAATATCTTTATCGCAAAAAAACACTTTCATTCACATTAATACCCTAAGCATGAAATATCACAAACTTTTAATGTCCCTGGCAATACTGTTCCTGATCAATCTTTCCTTGTTGGCCCAGCCACCTCTGGGCATGAACTACCAGGCTGTTCTTCGTGATGACAATGGTCAGGTAATAGCATCTCAAGAGGTAGAAATCAGCTTCGAAATATTACAGGGAAGCAATGATGGACAGGTAATCTTTTCTGAAACCCACAACACAACTACCAATGCATTCGGGCTGGTAAACCTGGTGATCGGTTCATTGCAAAGTCTTGAAGGAATCGACTGGAGTGCCGACACTCATTTTTTAAAGGTAAGTGTAGATGGAAATGAAATGGGTACCACGCAATTGCTGAGCGTCCCTTTCGCCTTATTTGCCAAAAGCTCTGCTGACGCTTTCAGTGGCGACTACAATGACCTTGACAATACGCCCGACCTGAGTTCATTTGTTCAGGCCGGAAATCCTCAGGATGGTGATATGCTGTTCTTTAACGGTACTGCCTGGCATCTGTTACCCATCGGAAACGAGGGACAAATTCTCACCATAAACAACGCAACACCTCAGTGGACCAACATTCCCCAGGAGGATGACAACGGCGACGAACCTACCACCGTAACTGACGTGGAAGGCAATGTTTATACAACAGTGATTTTGGGAGAACAGGAATGGATGGCAGAAAACCTCAGAACTACCCGTTACAACAATGGAGCACAAATTGATTACCCTGGAGATAATTTTGCAGACTGGCTCAACAATACTACCGGTGCCTATGCATGGTACAACAATGATGAGTCTGCCAACAAAAACACCTATGGCGCATTGTATAATTTCCCTGCGGTAAGCAACGGAAACCTCTGCCCCATCGGCTGGAGAGTGCCTTCGGTGGAAGACTGGAATGAACTCATTACCTACATGACAGAAAATTTTGAAGACGTTATCAATACCAATGCAGGAAATGCGCTCAAATCGTGCCGGCAGGTTAATTCACCCCTGGGTGGCAATTGCAACACCAGCGAGCATCCAAGATGGAACGAACACGAAACCCATTATGGACTCGATCTTGCCGGATTTGCAGCCTTACCTGGCGGAAACAGACTCATTACCAATGAATACGACAAGGTCGGGATGACAGGATATTTCTGGACCTCTACCCAGGCAGTTTCCGACCGCGCTCACCAACGCTATATCCATTATAACAACAGCGGCATCTATTCCAATCACACATGGGAAGCCAATGGCAACTCGGTGAGATGCATGAGAGATTTTGATACGGATCCCCCTTCAGAGTACAGCCTGAATCTCCAGGCAAGTCCATCGGAGGGTGGTACCGTAACCGGAGAAGGAGATTACGCGCCTGGAACATCTGTGGCTGTATCGGCCACTGCCAATGAAGGCTATGAATTTTCCAGCTGGACCAACGCTGACGGGATTGTAATCAGCGAGGTGGCTTCTTTTGATTTCATCATGCCCCCGCAAAACACCACGTTGATTGCTCTGTTTACCGGCGATAATAATGGTTTTGGTAACGTTAGCGATATTGAGGGCAATGAATACCTTACCATTACCGTGGGCACACTCGAATGGATGGCCGAGAACCTGAAAACCACAAAATTCAATACAGGTGATGACATTGACTTCCCGGGAACAGACAATGCGGCATGGAGCAGCAACACTTCAGGAGCTTATGCATGGTACAACAATGACATTGCCAACAAAGATATTTATGGAGGACTCTATAACTGGCATGCTGTCAATACGGGCAATCTTTGTCCTACCGGATGGAGAGTACCCTCCGAGGCTGACTGGAACAACCTGAGCAATTTTCTTATCAATAACAACGAGCATCTCAACACCGAAAACGTAGGCAATGCCCTCAAATCCTGCCGTCAGGTTGACTCCCCGCTGGGAGGTGACTGTGACACGTCTGTGCACCCACGATGGGATTCACACTTCACTCATTACGGAACAGATGAATTTGGTTTCAGCGGACTGCCCGGCGGAAGAAGGTTTACCGCGGGCAACTACGACTTTATTGGCCTGCTGGGCCACTTCTGGACCAGCAACCAGGCCAATGCTGCAGAAGCCAACTACCGAAGCCTCAGCCGTGCCAATGGAAGGCTGAGTGCAATCAGTCATGAAAAGCAATTTGGATTCAGTGTGCGCTGTGTAAAAGATGCGGAATAAATCTTAATGGATTGCAGATAATGCTCTATAAGTAAAACCGCTTCAAAATTTCTTTTGGGGCGGTTTTTTTTATACCGTCAAGTGCGGTTTCTTAGTCAGGGCATGAACTGTAGTCATACCCTGACATGCCTTTTATAGCGAGTGAGGGTATGACTCAAAGTCATGCCCTCACTAAAATCTCAAAAAAACGCCTACAAGTCATGCCATCACTAAAAACAGAGGCTGCCTCATTTCATGAGACAGCCTCTTAAAATTATATCTACCGCAAACGCAATCCTACGGCTTATAAAATCAATCCGTTATTCGTTGATAGCCGCTACACCGGGAAGCACTTTGCCTTCCATATACTCCAGGAGGGCGCCACCACCGGTACTCACGTATGAAACTTTATCTTCCAGCTTCAACTGGTTGATGGCCGCCACAGAGTCCCCACCGCCAATCAGAGTAAACGCTCCTTTTTCTGTAGCTTTTACCAGCGATTCGGCAATGGCTTTGGTGCCGGCTGCAAAATTTGACATTTCAAAAACACCCATGGGTCCGTTCCACAAGATGGTTTTTGACTTTTCAATTACGTCAGTAAGGGCCTTAATACTGCTCTCACCAATATCCAGTCCCATCCAGCCTTCTTCAATAGCGTCGGCTTTCACGGTTTTAAAGTTGGCATCATTGTCAAACTTATCGGCAACGATAGCATCGCCGGGAATGTGAAGCTTCACACCCAGTTCTTCTGCCCTCTTGATGATATCTCTGGCCGTTTGCAGGTAATCATCTTCGACCAGGCTGCTTCCGATTTGTCCGCCTTGTGCCTTGATGAAAGTAAACATCATACCACCACCAATGATGATATCGTCAGCCTTGTCCAGCAGGTTGTTGAGAATGTCAATTTTGGAAGAAACCTTGGCACCGCCGATAATAGCTGTGTAAGGTTTTTTGGTATCGTTAAGCACTTTGTCAATGCTTTCCAGCTCGTTGCGCATGATGTAACCAAACATCTTCTCTTTGGCAAACTTCGCTACGATGGTGGTAGAGGCATGAGCACGGTGGGCTGTACCAAAAGCATCATTTACATAAACATCGGCATAAGAAGCCAGTTTTTTAGAAAATTCTTCATCACCCTTGGTCTCTTCTTTATAGAAACGAAGATTTTCAAGCAACAGCACTTCACCCGGCTTTAAACCAGCAGAGAGGGTTTTGGCAGATTCGCCCATACAATCATCGGCAAATTTTACCGGTGCTTCCACCAGTTTTGATAAGTGGTCAACCAGGTGACGAAGAGAGAATTTATCTTCCGGACCATCTTTTGGACGACCCAGGTGCGACATCAGAATAACCGAACCGCCATCGTCCAGAATCTTTTTTATGGTAGGTACCGCGAAACGCATCCGGGTATCATCTGTAATTACAAAATCCTTATTTAAGGGCACATTAAAATCTACTCTGATAATTGCCTTCTTGTCCTTAAAATTAAATCCATCAATGGTCTTCATCTTTTTTCCTTTTTTTCGTTTATAAATGGGTTAAATACATATAACCAAAACTTCCGGTAATATATCTGTTCTGAAAAGCGACTATAATTCAACATTCCGGGCAGAATTGGTCTTTTTCTCAATTTTTGCGTTTTTTCCCTCTTTTGAGCTTATCCCCCTGTCCTTTTATTAGTAATTTTGTGCTTTTGAACCGGGATGGAAAAAACTCACATCAGGAGTACAAAATTAACAGAAATATGTTTAATCAGCAGAAAAAAGTCAACATTCCCCCGACGAGATGATTAGTGTATCTGTTGTAAAACCAGAGATGCAAAAGCTCATTTACCGCTTTACTTTTTCTGCGCACAAAATCGAATCATAAACTTAAAATAACCATAATAATGGACCCCTTTCCAGAAAGAATACATTCCAAGTTGCCCCAGACCGGCACATCGGTATTTGCCGTGATGTCGGGACTGGCCAAAGAACACAATGCCATCAACCTGTCGCAGGGTTTTCCTGATTTTCCTGTATCAGAGCACCTGATCAACCTGGTGCACAAATACATGCAACAAGGTCAAAATCAGTATGCTCCCATGCCGGGAGTACCTGCATTGCGCGAGGCCATCGCCGAAAAGACCCAATTCCTGTATTCCGCTTCATACAATCCGGAAACAGAAATCACGGTCACTGCGGGTGCCACCCAGGCCATTTTTACAGCCATTACCGCCTTCATCAGGGAAGAGGATGAAGTGATTATTTTTGAGCCTGCTTACGACAGTTACTTACCAGCCATCAAACTTTGCGGCGCTACTCCAATCAGCATACAGCTTAAATTGCCCGATTATCATATTGACTGGAATGAGGTAAAAAGGAAAATAAATCAACGCACCAAAATGATTATCATCAACAGCCCGCACAATCCCACAGGCAGCATACTCAGTGCAGCCGATTTGACGGAGCTGGATAAACTTACCCGCAATTCTGGCATCCTGGTTTTGAGCGATGAAGTGTATGAGCATATCATTTTTGATGGACACGTACATCAGAGCGTTTGCCGATATCCACATCTGGCCAGCAGAAGTTTGGTAATGTGCTCATTCGGAAAAACCTTCCACGCCACCGGCTGGAAAACAGGTTACTGCCTGGCCCCCGAAAACCTCATGAAAGAATTCAGGAAAACCCACCAGTTTGTGGTGTTTGCTGTTAATACTCCTGCCCAGTATGCCATTGCAGAATACATTCAAAACAAAGACAATTACCTCAATCTGGGCAGTTTCTACCAGGAAAAAAGAGACTATTTCCTCAAACTCGTTTCCGGTTCGCGTTTTAAAGCAATTCCGGCCCGTGGTACCTATTTCCAGGTGCTGGATTACAGCAATATCAGCGATGAACCCGAAATGGATTTTGCTGTAAAGCTTACCAAAGATTTTGGTGTTGCTTCGGTGCCCAATTCCTATTTTTACAACAACTCTGAGAACAATCAAACCCTCAGGTTTTGTTTTGCCAAAAGCAATGAAACCCTGGAAAAAGCCGCAGAAATACTATGTCGAATATAAAAGTAACATTGATTCAGTCTCCCATTCACTGGGAAAACCCTGCCGCCAACCGGCAAATGTTTGAAGAAAAAATCAACCAGATTACCGACCCTACTGAAATCGTGGTGCTTCCCGAGGTGTTTACCACAGGATTTACCATGGAACCTGCCGGTGTGGCAGAGCCGCACATGGGCGAAACCTTTCAGTGGATGAAACGAATAGCAGCAGAAAAAAACATTGTGCTGGTGGGAAGTTTTGCCACCGAAGAAAACGGAAAGTACTACAATCGCCTAATCTGGATGCAGCCCGACGGCAAACATTACCAATACGACAAAAAGCACCTCTTTACCCATGCCGGGGAATCCAAAAACTTCACCCCCGGCTCAGAGCGGGTTATCGTTGAATACAAAGGGTGGAAATTCCTGCTGTTGATTTGCTACGATTTGCGCTTTCCCGTCTGGAGCAAAAACAATTTCTCACCCGAAAAAGGCTTTGATTACGACTGCATCATCAACATCGCCAACTGGCCCACCACCCGAAGCCATCACTGGCGGATATTGCTCATGGCAAGGGCCATCGAAAACCAGGCCTACATGATTGGGGTAAATCGCATAGGAATTGACGGAAATAACAATGACCATTCGGGCGATTCTGCCCTTATCAGCCCCCTGGGTGATAATTTTTCCAACTTTATGCCCTGGGACGAAAAAACTGAAACCATCCCCATGCCCAAATGCCAGCTGGACGATTACCGCAACAAATTCAAATTTGCCAGCGACTGGGACACGTTTCAGTTAACATGAACATTAATCCCTATTTTGAGATTATTGATGTTCGTCAATAACAAAAAAAACATCCTCCAGGAGAGACCCGGAGGATGTTTTTTTTTTGCACAAGAGAAATGACCTCAAGGCACTGTTACAAGATAAACAACCGATTATGCCACGGCACATTTGACCAGTGCTACCTTAACAGGGGTAATATTCTGAAGATTGTCGCTTACAGGGCAGCGTTGCTCAACCGAATGCAGCCATTTTTCAAGGGTAGCGTCGTCAGCATCACAATCGGGGGTCATCCTGACCACTATGGTTTTATAGCCTGCACGTTCTTCATTGCTCTGACCAAAAAGTTTGGCGGGATTCAGATTGCCTGAGATATCAATTTTCAGACTCCTGAGCTCAAAACCCATTTCGCCTGCAATGAGGTGGCCCATCACATTCAAACAACCGGCAAAGGCTGCCAGAACATATTCAACCGGGTTGGGAGCACTATCACTTCCGCCAAGATCTGCAGGTTCATCTACTATGATTTCAAAGTTGCGGGCCTTAACAATGGTTTTTGCCGCGCTGGCACTCTGTGCTTTAATTCTGAATTTTAAGTCGGACATAATTTTACGATTTTATTGTGATACAAAATTTAATTTTCAACTACAGGACAAATTTAGCTGTTATTTTATTAACAACTCATCAAACAACCACGTACTCTCACTGTTTTGCTGATGTAATTTTTTACCAAAAAAAGAGTAATATTGCATCTTTTAAACCCGAACACCATGTCAGAAACCCCAACTCCGTTTAAAAATGCCTGGTATGCTGATTTAAACTCACAGCAACAGGAGCTGATTTTTGAGCATTCCAACCTGCTCCAGTTTAAAAAAGATGAAACCATCATCAAGCAAGGATACATGGCCGATCATATACTTTATTTAGAGCAGGGAATGGCTAAACTCAGCGTGGAAGACAACGAGCGCTCCACGGTTTTTAAAATCATTGCCCCGGAATCATTTATCGGACTGATGTGTTCGTTTGTGAAAAAAAATTTTGATTTCTCAGCGGTGGCCATACAACCCTCAACCGTGCGACTTATCGACAGAACAATTTTTGAGCAGATGATTCGGGAAAACGGCAATTTCGCTGTCCGTATAGTACAGCTTATGTCCCTGATGACCAATAAAATAGTGCACGACCTGGTTTACCTGAGTCATAAAAACGCCGATGGTGCCATTTGCACTGTGCTGATGGGACTGGCCTCGGTTTTTAAAAGCAACACATTTCTGATGCCTTTCAGCAGGGTTGAACTGGCAAATACCGTAGGCTATTCCAAAGAGAGCGTAATCGGCTGTCTTTCCTCATTGCAGAAAGAAAAAATCATTGATGTTTCTGGAAAGAAAATAGAAATACTTGATGCCCGAAGACTGGAAATCATTGCCAAAAACGGATAATCCATCCGTTTCTTTTTGCTGCATTAGGTTTTTCAGACGTTGTAAACCCGTTTCTTTACCAAATTCACCCAGTGTTCCAGTATATCATCGGATATCTGATCGCGGCTGCTCATAAGCTTCATCTCCAGCGACTCGCCCCCATGATAGGAAGGCTGACGGTAGGGCTTATCCAGCAGATAAAACCCGTTTCTCAGATAAAATTGCAACCGCCGCAAAGCATCTCCTTCCAGCGGAGGCTCTATCTCAAACAACAATGGCCCGTGAGCCATTTCACGGAGCTTTTGCATCACCTTCTCCCCTGTTTTCCGGCCTCGCATCTGAGGATTTATGGCAAAATGTTCGAGGAAGGCAAATCCATCCAGTTGCCACCAGATGCAAAACCCTGCATATTCTTCTTTCAGGCTAACGACATCTATACGGCAGTCCGGGCACAGAAGCTGAGCCGCAAGCCCCTCTTCACTCCTCCTCTCTTCAATGGGAAAGGCAGTGGTATAAAGTTCCCGAATGACTTCCAGTTCCCGTTGATTTTTAACTGTATGCAATTGCAGGCTCATTGTGATAAAAGATATAAGCTTATGTCATTAAAAACCCTGAAGGAAAAATCTTCAGGGTTCAATGGAATCAAATTTTTCTGTCAGGTTTGGAATGCGATAAACAAATAAGGATCAGGGTGTTTCCACCAGATCAAGGTCAACCCTAAGGTTGTCAATAATAAAGTTTTGCCTGTCGGGGGTATTCTTGCCCATGTAAAACTCAAGCATTTCCTTGAGACTTCCGTCTTTTTGCAACAAAACAGGGTCAAGTCTTATTCCCTTTCCAATAAAGTTTTCAAATTCATCAGGAGATATTTCACCCAAACCTTTGAATCGGGTAATTTCAGGCTTGCCTTTGAGCTCCTCCATGGCTGCTCTTCGTTCATTTTCCGAATAGCAGTAAATGGTTTGCTGCTTGTTGCGCACCCTGAACAGCGGGGTTTGCAGGATAAATAAATGTCCGTTGCGAACCAGGTCCGGGAAAAACTGCAAAAAGAAGGTAATCAGCAGCAAACGAATGTGCATGCCATCCACATCAGCATCGGTAGCGATAACGATGTTGTTGTAACGCAAATCTTCAATGCTGTCCTCTATATTTAAAGCAGCCTGCAGAAGGTTAAACTCCTCATTTTCGTAGACAATCTTTTTGGTAAGTCCATAGCAATTAAGAGGCTTACCCTTAAGACTGAAAACGGCCTGGGTGTTTACATCGCGGGCTTTGGTGATACTTCCGGATGCAGAGTCTCCCTCAGTAATAAAAAGAGTGGAATCCTGTCGTTTCTCGTGGTTACCGTTGTAGTGAACTCTGCAGTCGCGCAATTTTTTATTGTGCAGACTGGCCTTTTTCACCCGCTCTTTGGCCAGCTTTTTAATGCTGGCCATATCCTTGCGTTCTCTCTCACTTTGCAGAATCTTTTTCAGCAGGGCATCAGCTGTTTCAGGATTCATGTGCAGGTAATTATCAAGCCGCCGCTTAAGAATATCCGCAATATAATTTCTGATGGTTGCGCCCCCGTTACCATTGCCATCCATGTACTGAGAACCCAGCTTGGTTTTGGTCTGTGATTCAAAAACCGGCTCATTCACCCTTATACTGAGAGCTACAATGATGGATGTTTTGATGTCGCTGGCATCAAAATCACGCTTGTAGAAATCCCTTATGGTTTTGGTTAAAACCTCGCGAAATGAATTTTGGTGGGTTCCGCCCTGGGTTGTATGTTGTCCGTTTACAAACGAAAAATACTCTTCGCTGTATTGGGTAGCACTATGGGTAAAAGCAAACTCCAAATCATCCTCCTGCAGGTGAATAATAGGATAGCAAATTGGGGTGTCAATATTTCGGGTGAGAAGGTCAAAAAGACCTCTTTCTGAGAAGAGTTTGTTCCCGTTAAAATGAATGGCAAGCCCTTTGTTGAGAAAAACATAGTTCCACAGCATTTTCTCAATATAGTCATTGATATACCGATACTTACCAAATATCTCTTCATCAGGTATAAAGCTGACCTTGGTGCCCCGGCGGCCATTGCTGGCCTCTTCAGGAAATTCCTCAACGAGTACACCTTTTTCAAATCTGGCTATTTTTGTTTTACCATCTCTGATGGACTGAATGGTGAACTGGCCGGCCAGCGCATTCACTGCCTTGGTACCCACTCCATTTAGCCCCACAGTTTTTTTAAAAGCCTTTCCTTCGTATTTGGCTCCGGTGTTCATGCGCGATACGCATTCAATTACTTTTCCCAAAGGGATTCCACGTCCATAATCGCGTACGGTAATCATTTTGTCGGAAATACTCACCTCAATGGTTTTGCCGTTGCCCATGATAAACTCATCAATGGAGTTATCAATAATCTCCTTGATAAGCACGTAAATACCATCATCATGTGAACTGCCGTCACCCAGTTTTCCAATATACATACCCGGCCTGAGCCTGATATGCTCATCCCACTCCAGGGATCTTATGCTATCTTCATTATAGTTTGCACTCATAGTAAGTTTTCGTATTAACTTGCAAATATACTACTTCCCTTATCAGCATCAATCTTACGGAAAAACTGTTTTTCAACAGCACTGCAACAGGAACGCAGATAGCAATAAGCTGTAAATCAGCATACTGTAGAGATTAAATCTGCAATTACTTTAAATTGTTAAAAAATAAATGACTGCTTGCTGTAAATATTAACCCTTATGTTTTCTGAATTTTTTGAATCGACATTGGGACTTTTAAAAAAAACTGTAACCCTGCAAAACAAAACTGCGTATTCTAAAAAAGATTGCGAAGCGGTAAAATTTTTCAATTTCTTTTTATTTTTGGATTTTTTTCATAATTTTACCGCTGCAAGAACAAAACAAAAACAACATGAAGAGAGGCCCTGTGGTTAACCATCACAGGGTTTTTTTATGTTTGGGCCTCAATGCTAATTTTTAACAGCATCACAAAAAAGGCTAATATATCCATCCCACCTTAAACTAAAGCTACAAAACTGCGTCTAATTCGAGTCTGTAATGCAGACGATGAAAAACACTATCAATTATTTAACCCCCAGCTTCAAAACAGTTAATTTACAAATATGGAAACAAGAAAAGCTTCAGCAAGAATCATTACCCTGATATTTTTCAGCTTATTGGCATGGTTGCCAATAGAGTTGATATCACAACCCGGGCAGGGCCAGGGACGCAGGGCAACTGAAGGGAGCACTCCCCCAAAAATAGGAAAACTCCAGGGCACCATCATTGACTCAGAAACCAGTGAACCTTTAATGTTTGCCAGTGTGGTTCTCAATAGTGAACGCGACTCTACTATGGTTTCCGGCGCTATAACCAACGAAGAAGGGAAATTTATCATGGACGAACTCCCTCCGGGGATGTATTATATAAGCGTCAATTTTGTGGGTTATCCACGCCAGAATTTCAACTCCATCCGCATTACTTTCCGTGAGCCTGAGGTAGACATGGGAATTATTGCAGTGTCGCCTTCGGCCCAGATGCTGGGAGAGGTTACGGTGGAAGCAGCCCGCTCGCTGATGGAAACCGGCCTTGACCGCAGAGTTATCAATGTAGGGCAGGAACTTACCGCTATTGGAGGTACCGGACTGGATATCATGCAGAATATTCCCAGCGTAGCAGTAGATTTTGACGGCAACATCAGCCTAAGGGGCAGTGGCAATGTAACCATCTTAATTGACGGGCGTCCATCTACTCTTACAGGTCTTAGCGGCTCAGAAGCACTGGAGCAGATTCCGTCTGAAATGATAGAACGCGTAGAGATAATTACCAATCCTTCGGCAAGATTTAACCCTGAAGGTACTTCAGGAATTATTAACGTGGTGCTCAAGCAGCAACGCAAACCCGGCTACAACGGTATGGTATCACTTAATGCAGGGACTGCAGGTACTTACAGCGGCTCCATCAACCTCAACTATAAATTAAACAACTGGAACTTTTTCACCAACTACAGCGGCAGACTATCGGATATGGAAAGTTTTGGCAACAGCCAGAGAGAAACCTTTGGACCCTTGGGTAGCGGTATTTCCAACTTTATGGACCAGGACATTACCGGCAACTTCGGTATGAACTCCCATAACGCACAGCTGGGTGTGGATTACAACTTTAATCCTAAAAACACGCTGACGGCTTCCACACGCTACAGCAACTGGAACCGGAACATGGACAACCTCACCGAGTACATGCTTTACCAGGACCTTACCAGCCCAAGCAACCTGTTCTTAATGGATAACGAGACAGATATGCTGCACAATTCTTTCAGCCATCAGCTCAATTTCAGACGCACTTACGACGAGCGCCATCGCGAGTTAATTGCCGATGTGGGTTTTTCTACCCGCAACATGGATCGCAATGAAAACTTTCTGCAGGAATTTTATGACCAAAACTGGGATAGCCCAAACGGGCAAAATGTGCTGGAAAGATCACATATGGACGGAAGCAACTGGTCTTTCACTACCCAGTTGGATTATGTCCATCCTTTAAGTGATGATACCAAGTTTGAAACCGGTTTCAGAACCCAGGTAAGGCAAATGGATTCAGAATTCCTTTTTGAAAACCAGATTTCTCCCGGTGTGTGGGAAAACAATACCAACCGCAGCAACCACTTTATTTACGACGAGCAAATATATGCTGCCTATGCCATGTATGCTACCATGCTGGGCAAGTTCAGCCTGCAAACCGGATTAAGGGCAGAGCAAACCTTTGTGGATGGTAACCAGCTTACTGAGGGTGTGACATTCGACAAAAACTACCTCAACCTCTTCCCCACTGCGCATGTGAGACGCAATTTTGAAAACAACCAGGCAGTGCAGCTGAGTTACAGCAGGCGTATCAACAGGCCCAACAACCGAAACATCAACCCGTTTATGCGATTTAGCAGTGAGTATGAAGTATCGATGGGCAACCCCGAGCTGGATGCAGAATTGATCAACTCCCTTGAGCTGGGCTATACCCGTTTCTGGAAAAGCACAACCATCAATCCCAGCCTGTTTTACCGCCATACCGACGGGATGGTTACCCGCTTCCAAACAGTTACAAACTCCTTGCCTGGTCTGGAAGGAAGAGAAGTTACACTCAGCACTTTCGAAAATCTCAACAAAGGTATTTCTTATGGTGCAGAACTTATCCTTTCACAAAGAATAAATGGCTGGTGGAGCATGAATGGAACCTTCAGCTATTTTCGCAATATCATTGAAGGAAGAGGTGCTCAGATGGAACTGGAAAATGACAATTATTCCTGGTCAGGAAGATTTGTCAGTAATATGAACCTGCCTGGCGGCTGGGCTTTTCAGGTAAACGGTTTTTACCGTTCACCCATCATCATGCTGCAGGGTGAAATGGATGCCATGTATTCGGCAAGTGCCGGGGTACGTAAAAACATCTGGGGAAATACCGGTACCATTTCGCTGAATGTTTCTGACATATTCAACACCATGCGCTTCAGCATGAGCAATTATGGCGATAATTTCAACATGAATATGGAACGCTGGAGAAACAGCAGGCAAATATCACTTGGATTTACCTACCGCATCAATGAATTTGAACGTCGAAGGGACCGCCGCGCACGCGAAAACGGCGACAGAGACAGCATGGACTTTGACGATTTTGATATGTAAGTTTTGTTTTGACTGTTATATAGTAAAAAGCCCGGTATTATGCCGGGCTTTTGCATTGACAGAAAATAAGATCAGGGCTCTTTCTTTCTCACAACAGGTTCTTTCTCCTTGCTACCGTAGCCAAACAAATTCTTGTTTTTGATGAAAGATGAAACGTATTTGGGAACCATAGTCTCCCATTCAGGATCATTGGCATTAAGTTTTGCCAGAACTTTGTAAGAGAAAAAGGGTAATATTTCTTTTCTGTAATTGGGTATATCAATGATAAGGCCCGATTCAATCAGATGCTGATAAAGAAACTTCACATCTTCTTCCATGGGCATATTTTCGGTCGTCAGTATATTATGTGTTTGTTTTTCACGACCCGGGTAGAGATACACTTTAAGGTTTTCAGTAAACAAACGTCCAAAAGCTTCCAGGATACCCCCCTTCAGGTGTTTGTAATACTGCTTTTCCAGGATCTTGCGGAAAGTTAGCGCTCCGATTACCATGCGGATATTCTGTATCTGGTAATTGGCAAACCAACTGGATACCTTGTAAAACTCTTTAAAATTGGTAATCATCACATTTTGTCCCATCCCGCACAGAATATCCACCCTGTCAAGAAAATCTCTTTCATCAAAAACGCCTTCCTCTATGAGATTCTTTAGGGTCATCTCGCACAATACAATGGTATTCTCCTTGTCAAATCCTATTTCTTTTTTAAACAATCCAAATCCTGCCTTAAGCATATCAAAACCAACATAGGTAATGGGTCTGAAACTCCCCCGGAGCAGCATTACATTCTTTTTATACAAAAGCTCAGACGGTGGTTTAACATTTCCGTAGCGGTCAAACATAGTCACTGTGGTCATGTTGTTTTTCACCAGCTGAACTGCCAGCAGACGGTTATCCACATAATCCAGGTCGGGTCCGTGCATGCTGATCATATCAATTTCTATTCGATCTTCCAGATTAAGTTCTACCAGCGACTTTAGAAAACTGTTGGGATACTGATAATTGTAAAAGCAGGCATAAATCAGGTTTACTCCCAACACACCAAGGGTTTTTTGTTGCAACAAATTATCATTTTCCAGCAATTTCACGTGCAGGATTACATCATTGGGTTGTGAGTTGGGTTTGAGCTGAAACCTGACACCCACCCAGCCGTGCCCCTGGTTGGTTTTCTGGTAATTAAGGGTTGTAACGGTATTGGCGAAAGCAAAGTACCTTGTTTCATCCCCTCTCTTGTTGCTCAGAACTTTTACCAGATTTTTATACTCAATATCGAGCATCTGCATCAAACGTGATTCGGACACGTAGCGACCTTTTGGTGTTTTACCATACACGGTATCGCTGAAAACCATGTCATAGGCAGATATGGTTTTGGCCACCGTACCCGATGCACCACCCGACTGGAAAAAACAGCGGGCTACCTCCTGACCTCCGCCAATTTCGGCAAATGAGCCATATATGGTATCATCCAGGTTAATAAACAATGCCTTACGGTTGGTATCAAACACTTCTCTCTCAATACTGTTTGGGGTCATATCCAGATAAATTATTCAATCAGTCAATATATCAATTTGTTTGGTAAAACTAAATTACAACTTTATTGGCGATTGTTAAATTAAATTTTAAAATATGCCCAAATAATTTATTCGTCAGTGAAAAGAGAAAAAAAACTCTAAATTTGCATGAAAATTCAATGTTGTTTGTCTTGTCATTGTAAAGCTATTCCGAAAGGGCGTTATGCTATACAAGAAAACAAACATTTGTTCACAACAACAAGTATTTCTAAATACAAACCTTCATGAACGTACTCGTAACAGGCAGTCAAGGACAATTGGGAAGTGAATTACAAGCACTGGAAAAGCAATATCCGAACTACAAATTCTTTTTTACAGATATTAAGGAACTGGATATTACCAATGAAGAGAACACTGCCAAATTCATCAAGGGTAACAAAATTGAGGTTGTGATAAATTGTGCCGGTTATACTGCTGTTGACAAAGCTGAGTCTGACAAACAGCAGGCCATGCTTATCAATGCTACCGGTGTAAAAAATATTGCACAGGCTTGCGGGAAGACAAACACCCTTCTAATACACATATCAACAGACTATGTTTTTGAAGGAAAAAGCTTTAAACCTTACACAGAAAACGATACGGCCAGCCCCAAGAGCATTTACGGAAAAACCAAGCTTGACGGGGAAATAGAAGTGGTTTTCAATGCCAAAAGAGCATTGATATTCAGAACCTCGTGGCTTTACTCCTCTTATGGAAAAAACTTTGTAAAAACTATTTTCGAAAAAGGACAAACCACTAAAGAACTAAAAGTGGTATATGATCAGATTGGCACCCCCACCTATGCTGCTGATTTGGCAAGGGCCATTCTGGACATCATCCCTAAAGTGCCATCCAAAATCCGCACTGAAATCTACAACTATTCCAATGAAGGGGTTGCCAGTTGGTACGACTTTGCCCAGGCTATCGTTGATATTAAAAACCTTGATTGCAAGATTGAGCCGGTACTCTCCAAAGACTACCCCACTGAGGCCCAGAGACCCTTCTACAGCGTCCTCAACAAGGACAGGGTGAAAAAAGACTTTGGTATCAAAATACCTCATTGGCGCCAAAGCCTCCAGGTGTGTTTGTCCAAACTCTGAAGTAACTCCTGAAACTATAGAGTGTGTTGCCAGCTTTGCAGTATCGCTGTAAGTTTATCGTTTTCTATCAAAAACCCATCATGCCCGTAAATGCTCTCAAGCATTACGTGTGTTGCATTGGGTAACAAATCTGCCACCCCATTTACTTCTTCCACCGGAAACAAAATATCTGTATCGGTGCTTACACACAAAGTTTTGGTTTGAATTTTGCCAAGAGCACGGGCCACTCCTCCCCTGCCCCTCCCTATATCATGCGAGTCAAATGCCTTGCTAATGTAATAATAAGCGTGAGGATTGTACCTGTTTACGAGTTTCTCTCCCTGGTATCTTTGATAAGTGCAAGCACGGAAGTCCTCCAGCTGACCATTTTCCGGATCCGGCTGTGTAATACCAAAGGTTTGAAAATTGCGATAACTGAGCATCCCGATTGCCCGCGCTGCCATCAATCCTTTGGCTCCCGCATGGGGTACATCGGTAAAAAAGGTGGGGTCAGCTTGAAGCGCCATCCGTTGCGCTTCATTAAACGCCTTACACCAGGGGCTTGTGCGTGCACCTGCCACCAGGAAAACCAACTTCTCAATCAGTCCCGGCTGCATATAACTCCATTCCAGCCCCTGAAAAGCACCTAAAGAAGCTCCTATGATTAAATCTATCTTTTCGATACCCAGATGGTTTCGCAATATTTCATGGGCGTTTACCATATCCCTGATGGTAACCAGTGGAAAATCAGAAAGATAAGGCTTTCCGGTTTCCGGATTTATGGAATGCGCTCCCGTGCTACCATAACAAGAGCCCAGCACATTGGCACAAACAACATTAAACCTATCCGTATCCACATACCTACCCGGTCCTACAATCCCCGGCCACCAGTCCAGTGGATTGGAGTTACCTGTCAAAGCATGGCAAACCCACACCAATGGCTTCTTCTGAGTAAGATCTCCCAATACGTCGTAGGCAATATCTATCCGGGGCAAAACTGCTCCGCTTTCGGTGAGAAAAGGATGGGGATGGTTCAGAATTTCTGGCATAACTCAGGAGATTGCGTTTAGGGTGATATTATAAAGCTGCAAAAATAAGACTTAATTCGTATCATCAAAAAAGAAAAACAATACTTCAAACAAGACCATCAATTTTTTGCATGAGACTAATTTTAAAATTTTTTCACAAAAATGAGCCGTTTTATTAAAAATAATTGTAATTATGTGTTTAAAACATCTTGTTATACAAAAACATTCAACAAATAGCCAAATTTCATCCACCAATTAAAAATATTTTTTCATGAATTTTAACCATCCTCCCCGCAGCAATGTATTGCATACCTTTACATTCTGCCTCTCGTTTATACTTGTTATAGCGAATTATCAAGGTTATGCACAATGTACAATTGGGGGGACGGTAATTCCTGTCAGCAGCCTGCCCTTTCTTGAAACAGATTTTACTACATGCGGTGCGGGAGACAACCTCAATGGCTCTAATACTATTAACTGTGGCAGTTCGTCGTATCTGGCAGGTGAAGAGCTGATTTTCACTTTTCAGGTTACGACAGATACTCTTTATCATATCATCCTCACCAATACCTCCACCAACTGGACTTCACTTAAATTATGGCAAAACTGTCCGCTGACCGGAGAAGGAGGCAGCTGCGTTTCTTCTATCGCTGGCAGCAGTAATAACAAAATCCTGGAAGTATGGTTAACGCCCGGCATCACTTACTATCTTGCGGTAAGCTCAAGCAATGCCGGATGTTTTAATTTTGATCTGGAAATCGATTTCCCCAAATCGTGCCCCGAACCGGGAGAAGCAGGATGGCAGGCCATCACCCTTCCTTTTGCTCAAAACGGACTAACCACCTGTGGAATGGGTGATGATTTGAGGGGTTTTAATACTATTAATTGCGGCAGCAGTTCATACCTGGACAGTGAAGACATGGTGTTTATTTTTCAGGCACCCGCT
Source organism: Bacteroidota bacterium (assembly GCA_007694165.1). Classification (GTDB taxonomy): domain Bacteria; phylum Bacteroidota; class Bacteroidia; order Bacteroidales; family UBA7960; genus SKVR01. The sequence goes on along the minus strand of RECE01000349.1, from coordinate 11,450 downwards.
ACTGATTATTACCACTTTGCTATTACCCATGCAACCCAGGGCTGGATTGGAATAAAGCTTTATGACGGTTGTCCTTTATTAAATCAAGGAAGCAGTTGTGTGGCACAAAAAAGCACCAGTGGAAGCAACCTTATTTTGGGTGCCGATCTGGAACAAAACCAAACTTATTACCTTGTTGTAAGCCGGAGTGGCGAAGCCTGTTTTGATTTTAACCTGACCATCGATCTCCCCGAAACCTGCCCCACGCCGGGTACACCGGGCTGGGATGCCATTTCCCTCCCCTTCAGCCAGAGCGGACTTACAACCTGCGGCATGGGAGATAATCTTGGTGGCTACAATACAGTTAGTTGCGGATCTGCTTCTTACCTGAACAGCGAAGACATGGTGTTTATTTTTGAAGCCCCATCCTCTGATTCCTGGGATTTTACTGTAACTGATGCTTCCCAGGGATGGATTGGCTTGAAACTGTTCAATGGTTGCCCTCTGCTTGATCAAGGGGGTAGTTGTGTGGCACAAAACAGTACCAGTGGCAGCAACCTCATCCTCAGCAGTAATCTTGAGCAGGGTCAGACCTATTATCTTGTTGTTAGCCGTAGCGGAGCAGCTTGCTTTGACTTTACTTTAAGCATTGGGACCCCTGAAACCTGTCCCGGTCCGGGTGCCCAGGGTTGGGAGGCAATTTCACTGCCCTTTAGCCAGACAGGACTAACTACCTGCGGGATGGGTGACAACCTTGGCAGTTACAATACAATTAATTGCGGATCAATGGCCTATCTTAACAGCGAAGAAATTGTATACATTTTTGAAGCCACCCAGTCTGAATTTTATCATTTCACAATTACCAATGCCACACAAAGCTGGATTGCCATGAAACTCTATGATGGATGCCCACTGTTGAACCAGGGAGGTAGTTGTGTAGCGTCAAATACCACCAGTGGCAGCAACCTTATTATGGGCGCTGATCTTGAACAAGGTCAGACTTATTATCTTGTGGTTAGCCGAAGCGGATCAGTTTGCTATGATTTTGACCTTACTATCGATCTGCCTGCCACATGCCCGGATCCGGGAAGTCACGGATGGCCGCAAATTACACTCCCCTTTGCAGAATCCGGACTTACTACCTGTGGTATGGGAAACGATTTATTTGGCTTCAATACCATTAGCTGCGGCGGAAGCAGTTATCTTGGCAGTGAAGAAGTTGTTTTTATTTTTCAAGCCTCCACCACCGAAGAGCACCGGATTGCAATCTCCAACAGTTCTGCCGGCTGGACCTCACTGAAACTTTTCAATGGCTGCCCATTGCTATCATTCGGAGCTGAGTGCATCGGACAGGTATCAGGTAGCAGCGCAGAAAAACTTCTGGATGTCATGCTGGAAGCAGGACAACAATATTACCTGGTGATAAGCCGCTGGGGTGCAGATTGTTTCGACTTTGACCTGTCCATCAATGCATTCTGCCAGGTTCCTATCCCTGTTGTAGTGCAACCAGACCCCATATGCAGCGGTGAAGCAATGCCTGTTCTTACAGTTTCTAATCCTGCAGGAGAAATCAGGTGGTATGCCGATCCTGGCCTGAACCATTTTTTGGCAAACGGTCCTGAATACCAACCTCAGGGAGAAACAAGCACAATTGTTTATACAACCCAAACGCTGGGCTGTGAAAGTGCTGCTTCCAAAACTATTGTAACCGTTTACTCCCCTGCTGCCATTTCTTTGCTGCAGGGCGAAGAGGGGATTTTCCTCCAGGAAAAACAACTCCATTATGCCCATACCATCCATAATTATAGTTCCCAGCAATCGGCTACAGGCAACACCGTAAACAATCTGGCGGGCCAACCCTCAGTTTATCCTCAATATGGAAATCTGCCGGGAGCCTGGATGCCCTCAGGAGAAAACAACAGGGAATACGTAGATGTAAGTTTTCTGAATCCCCAGGCTGCCTCCTCGGTAATCATCTATGAAACGTTTCATCCGGGAAGTATTGACACTCTCTGGGCATTCCATCCTGAACAACAATACTGGACAATACTCTGGACAGGCATGGCCATGGCGGCAGAAGAAGAGGCACGCATATTCCAGATTAATTTCCCTGAGACAGGATTTGAAATCAACAGAATTCGTATTGCCATGGATACTGAAGCTGTAAACGGAATACCCGCAATAGATGCCATAGCACTTATGAATCCGGGAAATGTAGTTTGCGGAAATCAATTCATTACCTTGCGACTCAATGCAGGTAGTGATATTCTCTGGTCTACCGGAGAAACCGGCGAAAGCATTAGTTTTATACCCAATCAGCCACAAACCATTGTTACTGCAGAAAGCCAGCTCTATGGATGCAGTTTTACCAGTACAATACACATTACACTTGCAGATGATGTTAGCCCTGAGCCGGTAAGTAATATGACACCTGAAAATGGGGCAATTAATGTTTCTCTCACTCCAGCCCTTAACTGGATGAACGGGGCGAACACCAGTGATGTGGACATCTACTTCTGGGCGTCTGAGCAGAATCAACCGGAGGAACCCCTGGTAAATTCATTTACCGGTTTGCAAATAACCATACCCCGGGAAGAAACAATGCCTGACTCTCAATACCGCTGGCAGGTGGTTTCCAATCATTATCTATGCAACAGCATAAGCGGACCCATCCAAAGTTTTATCACCCGCGATCTGCCCAACCTTCAAATCAGCAATGTGCAGGTTGAAACCGAAGGTTTTGTTGGGCAGCCTGTATCAGTAAGTTTCGTGGTAACCAATGCAGGAAATGCCTCAACCGGCCCCACACCATGGGCCGATGCTGTATTTCTGTCACTTGATGACCAACTGGATCTTGCAGAAGATGTATTGCTGGGAGGAGCCTCCAATCCACGCTTCCTGTTACCCGGTGAATCCTATACGCAAACTCTTGAACTGATGATCCCCCGTGAAAACCTGGGCAACTATCATGTTATAGTGGCAGCAAATTACAGTTGCAAGAAAACCTTTGCAGGAACTGACCAGGTCAACTATACCATAGCCTGCAATGTATTGCTTGAGGAAACGACTATGGAAGACAACCTTTATGTAAGCCAGACATCTATCCAGTTTACCCTGCCCCCGCTCCCTGACCTGGAAGTGACCAGCTTTTTCGCTACAGAAATTGCTTTTGCAGGCGACACCATTACCCTTACCTATCAGGTGCAAAATACCGGTGATGCTTTTGCCCTGAGCCAGAATTACCGCCTGGCCTACAATCTGTGTAAGAGTGGTTGGCACTCAGACGTATCTTACGGCAAAAATGCAGGTGAGCAGAATAAGAATTTCGCATGGGAAATCATGTCACCTGAAATGTGGGCCGGTGTAGTAAGCCGATACTGTGCACTCATAGAGCCTTTCTGGCTGGATGAGGTCTATCTTGCCGACAGCGATCCCGGGTTCTTGCCCGATGAAGCGATCAGGCTGGGCAGTGAGCTTATCCATTTCAAGATGGAAAACTACCTGGCCGCAGGGTATGATTTGCCTGAGGAATATGGCTTTAACCCCCTCAGCATGAGAATACAAACACTCCAGCAATGGGATAGTGTAGCTGGATACCTTGATGTAAACAGCAGCTATCAGCGCCAGTTACAGATTGTTCTTCCCAACTGCATTGACGGTGATTACTTTCTGTACATAAGAACTGACCATCACAACTGGGCATGGGAAAGCAACACGTCCAACAACATGCAAATCAGGGGCATCCAGATACTGCCGACTCCTCCACCCGATCTGATCGTCAGTGATATAGAACCCGAAGAAGAAATATTTTCCGGACAACGCATCCCATTCAATTATACCATTGCAAATAACGGTGCAGGTAAGCCCTCTTCCAGCCATTGGATCGACCTTATTTACCTCTCTCCCACCCAGGAGCTTGATACAGTAACAGCAACCTTGCTCAAAAGGCATCCTGTTTCGCAGGGGCTTCTCCTTGAACCTGGTGCAATAAAAGAGGTAAACACCCATGTAACCATTCCCAACGGGATAGAGGGAGCTTACTACCTCATTGTGCATGTAAACGGCTATGAGATGGTGTGCGAATTTGACATGGAGAACAATATTACAAGCTATGCTGTGGATATTCAGTTGACACCCCCACCCGACCTTACCGTTATCAGCATTGATGTTCCGGAAGAAATACGTGCTGAAACCGTTATAGACTTTGCCTATACGGTAGAAAATTCAGGTCCGGGAACTGCCATGGGTCCATGGACTGACAAGGTATTCCTTTCTGCTTCTGATAGTTTTGTATACCTTGAAGAAAATATGATCGCATCCATAAATCGCAGCGATACACTTATGGGTGGTGATTCCTATACCTTGGAGAGAGAGCTTCGAATTCCGCGGGTTGCGCCAGGCACATGGTACCTCTATGTTTTTACCGACAGCCGGAACCAGGTTTACGAGCATGGCGAGGAAGAAAACAACATCAAGAGGCATGGTCCCATTGAAATGCTTCCGCGTATTACTTCCGATTTGCTGATTGAAGAGATCAATGCGCCAAACAATGGCCTTGCGGGGCAAAAAATCACTTACTCCTATACCGTAACCAACTCAGGAGAGGGGATCACCAATGCCCATGGATGGTTTGATGTGGTGTTTATCAATACCCAGCCCATCCTTACATCAGAAGCCATCAGGCTTGCCCGCAGGCAGCACATGGATGCACTGGATGTTAATGAATCCTACGAACGAAGCGGCACAGTCAGGATACCTCACGGACTGGAAGGATCCTGGTATTTGCTCACCATAGCAGACTTTTACCTGGATGTGGAAAATGATGAGGACAGAGATAACAACCTTCTTGCCCATCCCATTGAATTAACGCAACCGCCCACACCAGACCTGGTGATGGAGCATATAGATTTACCTGATTTTTTCACTGCGGGAGACGAAGTTTTCATCACCTATTCTGTTACCAACCAGGGAGAGGCCCCCGCCGACACCACCTGGTTCGACAGCATGATGCTGAAACTCACTCCCCAGTCTTCTGCAAAGACACTGGGATTCAGGCAGCAACAAAGAATTGTGCCCCCCGGCGAAACATTTACCGATTCTATGTTAGTGGCTATCCCGTTGTATTACAGTGGCAACTATTACTTTGTGGCCTCGCTGGATCACAGAAACCATATCTACGAGCATCAGGGAGAAGACAACAACAAGACCTACTATCCCGTTTTCATCAGCCCTGCACTTCCTGCTGACCTGATAGTGGAAGAGATCATTGCTCCGCAATCGGCCATTCCCGGACGTGCCACCAGCTATACTTATACCATTACCAATATCGGAGAAAACCCATCCAGGGGAAGTTTTTTCAACAACGTGTACCTGGAATCCGGTTTCCTCCTTCCCGATCTCAGCAATACTATGCTCTGGGGGTCCAATCGATTTCCATCCTACATTATTAACCCTGGCGATTCGCAAACTTTTATCCTTGATAAAAATTTCCCCGGGGTAAAGGATGGCATGTTCGAAACCCTGGTTTTGGCCAATGCAACCCTTTCTGTTCCCGAAACCGATTTTAACAATAACACCCTATATGCCCACCAGCCCATAGAGTCATCTATGCCTTTGCTGCCACTAAACGAATGGGTAAGCGACACACTGGCCGGCTATTCATCGGTATATTATCGACTCGGGCTTCCGGAGGGAGCGGATTTGAGGGTAACGCTGCATTCAAATCTCACTTTTACCCAAAATGCCCTTTATATGCGCCACGAAGACGTGCCCACAGGCCCTTTCTGGGATTACAGGCACTCCGGTTCCAACAAGGCTTCCCCCACCTTGCTCATCCCCGGTACTCTGGAAGGTGACAACTTTTTGAAGATAAAAAGTTATACCTTTTTCTTCCAGAATATTGATATTCGGGCCGACGTCCTTCCCTTTGGAATTGACTCCATTACCCCTGCTGTAATGGGACAGGGACGGGTTACCTCCATGATCTATGGCGCTGGTTTCAGGGAAGGAGCAGTGGTGGAACTCACAGACAGCGAGAATATTACCGTGGTGCAGGGTACCATATTGCAATTCCGCAGCAGCATGGAGCTACAGGTACGCTGGCAGCTGGAAGAAGTACCCGCGGGTGTTTACAACCTGAAGGTTACCAACCCCGACAACTCAAATGAGCTTTTGTCCATGGCAGTAACCGTGGAACCGGCAAGGGAGATGGAGGTGACTCTTATGCCTGTTTACAATGCAGTTATTGGAGTAAGGAACCCCACTACGGTTGGAATAGTATTTACAAATACCTCCAATGTAGATGCTCCGTACACCCAAAGCAGAATCTATTTTCGGGCAGCTCATGAACTGGTGGGAATTGCCTCGGACTCTAAAACAATAACTCTCAGGGAAAAGGCAGAAGCATTAAGTGGTATTCAGCTAAATGATCTTCCTGACTATCTTATCCATCAAAGTCCGTTTGATGAACCTGATTATAAATATACTCCTTTGTTGATAAGGGATTTATCGCCCGGTGAAAGTGCCAATGCAAGCATGACCTTCAGGAATTTCCCCTACCCCGTATTCGGTCTTTCCCATTCTCTGGAACTACTTACAGCAAAGGAATATCTTGATCAGATTACTTATAATGCTTTGACAAAAAGAGATTTCGTTCTTTCCAATCCCATTTATTTTGAAGAAATGAACTTTGAAGCATCCCAGCAGGCGGAGTTGATCAATTATCTTTCCAATGAGGATGCATATCTGGAGGCCTTATATACTCAATTTATAGAAGCAGGATTATTGGCGGCACAGGATACAATTGGATATACATTTGATTGCCCGGATTGTATTTTCACCCAATCCTTTAATACCTCATCTGCAACATTTGCGGATGGCATGGTGGATGTCTTTGATGCGTCCAGCAGTCTCTGGCTTCAGAAAAACAACCCCGGCCCTGCCGACGGTTGTGAAGGCCCTTCCGGACAAAACTTTATTAACAATGCCTGTCATTGGTGGGGAATCTTTTCTAATGTTGTCTATTGCGCCACTGCAATTACATGCGGCGTGGCAGCAGCTATGCTGATTTTTGGAGGAACAGCCTCTGTAGTTGGAGCTGCACCGGCCTATGCTGTGACCCTCAGCCTGTACTTCGCTTGTAAAACTGCAATTGTAGGATGCGGAATGGTTTTAGGGGGTGTGGAGATTACCGGGATGGATGGTGTATTATGTGCATTGGTTGTCAGGCCTTGTGATCCTAATGAGATACAGGGTCCCTGGGGCTTTGGTGATGAGCAGTTTATTGCCCAAAAGGAAACCGTTAACTATACCGTATATTTCGAAAATGACCCCGATTTCGCTGATTCTCCCGCCCAGGGCGTGCGCATCAATGTGCCCATTTCAGAAAATGCCAACCCGCTGAGCGTAAGATTAGGCTCATTCGGATTTGCCGATTATACCTTTGACGTTCCTGCCAACCAGGCTTCCTATACCCAACGACTGGATCTTACCCAGGAGGAAGGGTACTTTCTCGATGTTGTTGCAGGGCTCGACATCAACAACAACCGCATATTCTGGCTTTTCGAAACCATCGACCCGGTTACAGGAACAACTCCCATTGATCCCTTTAACGGGTTCCTGGCTGTAAATGACACTACAGGTGTGGGTGAAGGGTTTGTGGAATTCAGCATTGTGGCTCACGAAAGTACCGTTACCGGAGACACTCTTTCGCATTATGCCGATATTTATTTTGATCTCAACCCGCCCATTACCACCAATACCCATTTCAATACCGTGGATGCTTTCCCTCCAACTACCATTGTTGAGGTACTTCCGCAAATTTCCCTGGATCACCAGGTAAAGCTGACTATTCAAGCTGAAGATGACACGGGAGGCTCAGGACTGGACTTTGTGGAAGTATATATTTCCAGAAACGGTAATGACTTTGAACTCTTTGGTCGCGAAAATCAGCTGGCATGGCTGGTGCAGGCCGAAAGCTGTGACTCCCTGGCTTTCTTTGTTCGCAGTACAGACAAGGTGGGGAATACTGAACCACTTACCTTCGAAGCACAAACCTTCACGATTATTGGCAGAGAAGACGTGAGTGCCGGTGAGGATGTTACCATTTGCCGTGGTGAAGAGGTACAACTTACAGCCTCCCGGGGCGCAACCTATCTCTGGAATACTGGTGATACCAATCAAACCATTACTGTCAGTCCCGATTCCACATCTGTGTATTCGGTAATTGTCCGCAATGAACAAGGATGCCCGGGAATTGCCAGCGTGAAAGTAGAGGTGGAAGAATGCACAGGGATTGATGAAATGTCCGCCGAAAGCCGCAGAATGAAAGTATTCCCCAATCCTGTGTTTGATGGGAGGACTTTTCTGCAGCTGGAGGGCTTTGAGTCTGGAAGCTATCAATTGACCCTTTTGGATTCTAACGGCAGAAAAGTCTGGAGTCAAAAACTCATGATTACTACTGCCCTGCATGACGAAAGTTTACATATTACCGGATTACCGGCAGGAAACTACATCCTTGAATTATCAGGGAATGATCAAACAGAGGCAATAAAACTGGTTATATCCAGATAAAATTATCTCAATGCATAAAAAAGCCCGGATTTCTTAAGATAGAGTCCGGGTTTTCTTTTGCTTTAATACAGTGTTAGAAAGTGCGTTCAATTTAAGTAAATTTGTGCCATTGTAAATCAGATTTGGAAACAAACAAATACCCAAGGCTATATGATCAACTACTATCATCAAAGAATCGAGGAGACAGAAAAGAACATCGAATATCTGCAAAGAAGAGACAACTATTTAAGCATGGGGAGGTTATTGGGTTTTGTATTGCTGGTTATTTCGTTGATTATCAGTATAAGTACATTAAAATTAATTCCTGGTGCTGTAACGGTGCTGCTGGCCATTGGTTTCGTTCAGGTTGTATTAATCCATTTGAAAAATCATGCCAACCTGACAAGGGAAAACACCCGTAAAGGGTTACTTACAAACGAAATACGAGGCATTAACCTTGAGGGAAATAATTATTATTCAGGCGCAGCCTTTCGCGATCCCAACCACGACTACACGCTTGACATGGACATTTTTGGAGAAAAAGGGTTATTTCATTATATAAATCGCTGTGCCACCGGGGTCGGAAACAAGGCACTGGCAGGGTGGCTTTCTGATGAACCTACACTAAACACCATCCTCGTCAGGCAGCAAGCGGTAAAAGAGCTTGCCAAGAAAAAATCCTGGTGTGAAAACCTCAGGGTTGAACTATATGAACGCAGAATCAAAGATTTTGATGCTGAGCATTTGCCTGAAATCAAAAAAACACTCCCCCCTCCCCATAATATAAAAATATGGATAACTGCTTCTTTCAGCATACTCGCCATCACCCTTTCAGCAATCATTTTTGCAGGAATAAATGCATCCCTGCTTCTTTTGCCGGTTTTTTTCAACTACTTTTTCAATGCCAGAATGAATCGGTTTACCAGCACCATTAAAATCCAGCTGGAAGGAAGAGAAAAAACCTTGATCGATTATCATTACATGCTTACCACTCTGGAAGCGGAAGAATTTTCGGCACCCTACCTTAAAAATCTTCAGGAAGACCTCTTGCTGGAGAAGAACAATGCCACCACCGCCATCGCTTACTTGCAGGGGTTAAGCAAAAAACTGGATTATTCGCTTAATATGATAGTTGGGGCAATCCTCAATTATTTCTTTATCTGGGATATTTTAACTTGTATAAAAATATCTGCATGGTTTGACAAGTACGCATCCAAAACCCATCTCTGGTTTGAAGTAGCCGGAAAGCTGGAAGCACTCATAAGCCTGGCCAACCTGGAAAACAATCATCCCCAATGGAACTATCCTGAATTTGCCGAAAATAAGTTCGAACTATCGGGCAAAGAAATGGGCCATCCACTGATTGCAGAGAAAGAACGGGTCAGCAATAGTTTTCAATGGGCCGAAGGTTCTTTCATCACCATTGTCACCGGTTCGAACATGGCCGGAAAGAGTACTTTTTTGAGGACCCTGGGGGTAAATATCATCCTTGCTCAGGCGGGTGCACCGGTTTGCGCAGGAAAACTTCACATCAGCCTGTTCCGTATCATGACCTACCTCACCATTACCGACTCATTAAGCGAAAATACCAGCACATTTTACCGGGAAATACTCAGGTTGAAAAAAATACTGGAAAGTGTGAGAGAGGACAACAATGTGCTTCTGCTGCTGGATGAATTGTTGCGTGGCACCAATTCTGCGGATAAAGCAAAGGGAAGCATGGCCATTACACGCGAATTGATCAACTATAAAGTGCCGGCAGTCATAGCCACCCATAACCTCGAACTGGCTGAAATGCAAAAAAGCTATCCACAGGAAATTACCAATTATTATTTTGACATTATCATTGACGATAATAACAAAATGAAATTTGACTATAAGCTAAAAACCGGGGTATGTAATACATTCAATGCCTCTCTGCTTTTAAAAGAAATTGGCATTGATATCGAAAGATAAATCATTGACTTTTTTGTGGATATTTTGTAATTTTACTTCTTGACTTATACCGGTTATTATGCACATTATCAACCCCATATACGATACTGCATTCAAGTACCTGATGCAAAACAAGAAAATTGCACGCAGGGTGCTGGAGATCATACTGGAGAAGAAAGTTTTCGAGATTGAATTCAAATCACAGGAAACCACAGCTTACGACGAAAGCCGTCTGTTGAAATTTTACAGGCTTGATTTCATCGCTACCATTGAAACTGAAGAAGGAAATAAAGAAACGGTACTCATAGAACTGCAAAAGTCAAAATACAGTACCGATCTGCAACGATTCCGAAATTACCTTGCAGCTGCCTACCGTTCAGGAGCATCGACTGTTCAGGAGAAAAAGCGCCCTGAATACGATACAAAAGGCATATACCCCATAATTGCCATTTACATATTGGGTTATAATGTTGCTGAAATACCCTATATGGCCGTTAAGGTTGACAGAAAGGTAATTAACCTGTTTGATAAAAAACCGGTACAGGTAGAAAGCGATTTTATCAATTACCTAACCCATGTATCCCACATCATTCAGATTAAAAGATTACCCAAAAAACGGCAAACCCAGCTGGAGCACTTTATATCCTTCTTCAACCAGGCCAACCAAACCAATCACAGGTATATTCTCGAGCTAAAAACAATACCCCCCGGTATGCAGGATATCGCTACCCACCTTCAGAAGCCGGTTTTAGACGACAAGCTGCGCAGACAAATGGAAGCTGAAGAAGAAATAGACAATATTTTCGCTCCGGTAGAGCATGAATTGGAGATGGTACGAGAAAACCTGGAACTGCAAAAAGCAAACCTAAAAGCAGAAGAAAAGCGCGCTGGAGAGGCAAAACTAGAGGCGGAACAAGAAAAGCAGAGAGCGGAAGAGGAGAAACTAAGAGCGGAGCAGGAGAAACTAAGAGCGGAGCAGGAGAAAC
>RECE01000113.1 GCA_007694165.1 Bacteroidota bacterium | reverse complement strand
CCCTGACTGATTTTGGTTGCCTTTGTTTGGGCAAATCCCGCCTGGTCAAGCAAATCGGTAAAGGCTTTGTCATAGGGAAAGGTCTTTACCGATTCGGGCAGATATTTGTAGGATTCATAACTTCCGCTGAAAACTTTTCCCCAGAAAGGAAGGATGAAGTTGAAATAGAAGCTGTAAAGCTGTTTGACCGGAAATGTTTTTGGCATACCAAATTCAAGGATAAACAATACCCCTCCCGGTTTGAGCACACGGTGTATTTCTTTCAACCCTTTCAGGGGTGTTTCGAAGTTTCTTACTCCATAAGAAATGGTGGCAGCGTCGAAGCTGTTGTCTGCAAAAGGAAGATCTTCAGAGTCTGCTTGCTGCAAAGAAATGATATTTTGCAGGTTTTTGCGGGCAATTTTCTTGTCTCCCATCTCCAGCATGGTTTCCGCGATATCTACCCCGATGATTTTTTCGGGTTTGAGTTTGGCAAGCTCAATGGCCAGGTCTGCAGTTCCTGTAGCTACGTCCAGAATGCTTTGAGGGTTGTGTTTTCCCAGCCGCCGGCGCAGTTTTTTTCTCCAGAGTTTGTCTATCCCCAGCGAAAGGAAATGATTGAGGTAATCATAGCGATGGGCAATCTTATTGAACATCCCGCGCACTTCTTCTTTTTTTGCCATTTGTAGGATTGGGTTATATCGGGTTACAGGTATACCTTTTGTCTTTTTTTCTTTGCCAGGTCTATTGTTGAACGTAAATCTTTATTGTCAGGGTGCCAGTCTTTTTCTTTCCCAGGGGTTTGTTTCCGTTGAACGGATGTACCGAATTCTGTCGTGCATTCTTCCCGGTCTTCCCTGCCAGAATTCAATCATTTGTGGAATGAGCCTGTACCCTCCCCAATGGGGTGGACGGGGGATGGGTTTGTCTTTGTATGCTTCTTCGAGCTGTTTGTAGTTTTCGAAAAGCTGTTCTCTTGACTGAATTACTGCGCTCTGGTCCGATGCCCAGGCTCCCAGCTGGCTTTCACGTGGCCGGCTGTTGAAATACGTATCTGATTCTTCACCAGAAACTCTTTCCACAACTCCTTCAATCCTGACTTGTCTTTCCAGCTCGAGCCACAAGAAACTCAGAGCAGCATTGGGGTTGCTCTTCAGGTCGGCTGCCTTCTGGCTGTTGTAATTGGTGTAAAAAACAAATCCTGTTTCGTCAATTTCTTTCAGCAACACAACCCTGGAGCTTATTCTTCCACCTGCAGACGCAGTAGCAAGGGTCATGGCATTGGGTTCGGGCAGTTCAGCGTAAAGGGCTTGTTCAAACCATAAATTGAATTGCGCAAGGGGGTTAGGCAACACCTGGTAAAGGCTTAATCCTCCCAGCGTATAATCTTTTCTAAGATTGAAAAGGTTTTTCTGTTTGTCCATTCAAAAAAATCTGTTTATGTGAAGGATGAGAATGCCGCATTGTTGCAGGACCTCAGATTTGCACTACCGGGTGGTGATATGCTCTTCTTTTGAACACCGGGTGGCATGCAAATTTCTTACGCCTTCCTAAACAACAGAGTTACAGAAAAGTTTTCAGGGCTTCTTCCAAAAGCCGTTCTTTGTTGATGGGAAATACGCCAACATACTCGCACACAAGTCCTCCGGCCAGGTTTGAGAGTCGTGCCATATCGTCGGGTTTTGCACCGGTAGCCATGCATAGTGCTATGATGCTTATTACCGTATCACCTGCCCCCGATACATCTGCAATGTCGCGCACATGGGCAGGGATAAGGCCGGTGTTGAAGCTGCCGTCTTCCTCTTTACTGCTGTAGCATATTCCTTTTTCTGACAGGGTTGCAATGGCAATTTTTACATTAAGCAACTCCTGGAGTTTTTTTACAGCATCCATAATACTGCCCACCTCATTAAGTTCATCGTCAAGCTTCAGCCCCTCACGCAGCTCTTTCAGGTTGGGTTTGAAAAGCGTGACGCCCCTGTAATTCATAAAGTTCTTCTTCTTGGGGTCAACCACTACGGGTATATGGTTGTCTTTGGCCAGCTTAACTACCTGTTCAATGAGGCCTGCATTGATTACGCCCTTGTCATAGTCTTCAAAAATGATGGCCCCAATGGTATGGCTTTTCACCAGTTTGGCAATCCGCTCAAAAAGAAGATCCGACTCATTGGGTTCCAGTTCTTTCTCTGTTTCCTCATCTACCCTCAGCATCTGGGCATTGTTGCCGATAATTCTGAACTTGGTGGTGGTAATTCGGTTGCTGCTGCTGATAAGACCTGCTGTTTCCAGGCTTTGCTCCTTCATCAGATCATTGAAAAGGTGACTTTTTTCATCCTGGCCGATAACAGAACAGAGTATGGGTATTGCTCCCATACTCTGAATATTCAGTGCTACATTGGCAGCCCCTCCCAGTCTGTTTTCTCTTTTTATTAAAGAAACGATAGGCACAGGAGCTTCCGGTGAGATTCTGTCCACTTTTCCCCACAGGTAAGCGTCGATCATTACATCGCCAATGATGAGGATTTTTTGTTGGGTGAAAGCCTCAAAAAGGCTGGTGATTTTTTCTTGCTGAGTCATGAAATGGGTTTATCTGAGTTCTGCGAGGGCTGTTTTGATGCGTTCAACGGCCTCCACCAGTAAATCGTTGGAAGTGGCATAAGAGAGTCTGATGCAATTGGGAGATCCGAAGGCTTCACCCGGAACCAGAGCTACAAACACCTTGTTGAGAATATACATGCTCAAATCTCCGGCGCTCTGGATGGTGGTTTTGCCGTCTGACTTGCCGAAATAGCTGCTTACATCGGGAAACAAATAGAAGGCTCCCCTGGGAACATTGGTTTTGAAACCTGGAACGCCTTTCAGAAGCTCCAGCATCAAATCACGTCTTTCCCTGAATTTCTCCAGCATAAACCTGGTGGCTTCGGGAGGGGTTTCCATGGCTGCCTGTGCTGCTTTTTGTGCAATAGAGCTGGTGGCAGAGGTAAATTGTCCCTGGAGCTTATTGGCGGCAGCAGCAATTTGCGGATGGGCTGCCATATATCCCAGTCTCCATCCCGTCATGGCAAACCCTTTTGATACGCCATTGATAAGGATTACCCGGTCTTTGATGGCTGGAAATTGCGCGATGCTTTCATGGTTTTTGTCAAAGTTGATGAGCTCGTATATCTCATCAGAAAGAATAAATACATGGGGGTGGCGCTCAAACACTTCCGCCAGTTTTTTTAATTCCTCTCTGCTGTAAACTGAACCGCTGGGGTTGCAGGGACTTGAAAACATGAAAAGTTTTGTGTTGGGGGTAATGGCATTTTCGAGCTGTTGAGGTGTGATTTTATAATCATTTTCAATGCCCGCTTCAACATATACGTGTTTGCCCTGCGCATAAGATACCATATGAGAATAACTTACCCAGTAAGGCGTGGGGATGACTACTTCGTCACCCGGGTTTATAAGGCACAGGATGGCATTCATAATAGAGTGCTTGGCGCCTGTACTTGCTATAATTTGATCCGGAGTATAGTGCAGGTTGTTGTCTCTTTTCAGCTTTTGGCAAATGGCTTCTCGTAGTTCAAGATACCCGTTAACCGGTGGATAAAACGAATAGTTTTCGTCGATGGCTTTTTTGGCGGCTTCCTTGATGTTGTCGGGAGTGAAAAAATCGGGTTCTCCCACACTCAGGTTGATTACATTGTGCCCCTGGGCTTTCAGTTCGCGGCTGATACGCGACATGGCCAGTGTTTCGGATTCTCCCAACTGGTTGATTCTGTCTGAAAGTTGTATCGTCATGTTTGCAAAGGTTTAAGGATGATAAATGAATAGGGTTTTGATGGGCAGTAATATGCCGCGGGTGACAAAGGGCAAAATTAAGAAATAAAAGTTTACCTGAATGAAGAATCACCATTCACCTTGCTCTTCACCAATATACTTTGCGAGTTGTGCAAATCAACCCAAAGCTTGTTGCTGTGTCCCAAGATGAATTCCATGGCTTTTCACAAAAATATTAAGGTCTTTATGGAATAATTTGATACTTTTGACAAGTATAACTTTAGATAGCCATGGCAGGAATGTTGCTGCCGGCTCGTTAGATTTTGATTTTTCACTCTACTATCAAATTAAATTTCCATTATTATGAAAAAAGCAAACGTTAAAAAAATCATGTTTTTTGCTGCACTTATGGCAGGTGTGTTTGTATTTGTCAATTGCGGCAGCAAGAAAGAAGTAGCTTCCAGCAATGCCCTGGGTACCCAACTTATATTGCCTTGCAGCGATGAGGAATTTAGCTCAGATATGACATATTTCCGTGGTACGGGTATGGCAGAGGGCACCAACCTTGCTTCCACCCGTCGTCGTGCCAATCTCGATGCCAATGCAGCCCTTGCTGCAAGTGTCAATCGCACCATCAAGTCTGTTACGGATCGCTACTCTCAGGATATAACTGTGGGTGATGTGAATGAGTATTCAGAGAGATTTGAAGACCTTACCCGGTCTGTAGTAAACCAATCCCTCAATAACGTTGCTACCGTATGCAGCAAAACTTTTGAACGCGACGGCAGGTACAATGTGTATGTAGCTGTTGAGGTGGCAAAAGATGAGTTGATGAACAATATTTCAAGCCGTATCAGCAGAGATGACAGGCTTCGCCTGGATTATGACAAAATGAAGTTTGAAAATATTTTCAACGAAGAAATGGAGAAGCTTTCTAATGAGCGTCCCTAAAGTCTTTTGATTGCTCAAAGAAGCGGTGATGAATAATTGCTTCATGGTATAAAATAAAAAACAAAGCCCGTAATCTTAACTGATTGCGGGCTTTGTTGTTGTATAAAATGAATCGCTGATTCTCTTGGGTGGTCTTGGGTTTATTCCCAGAGTGTCCCCTGCAATTCTTCAAGAAGTTTCTCTGCAAGTCTTTCCAGGGCTTTTTCTCCGGCTAAGGTATAGTCAGATCCGCCGGCATTCACCTCCGCAATGTTCTTACTGAAGATTGCATCCATGGAATAGACGTCCGATAGCTCTATGCTTCCCGAGGCGAAAGCCGTATGGATCCCTTGCCTTTCGGTCCCTGCACGTGTTGAGGCATTAATATAGAGAAGGTAGTCGGCATCCATGGCCGAACTCACAAGACTCCAGCCTGCAGACATCAATTGTTGACTGAGAGTTCTTGTGACCACGATCCTTCTGTCAGGTTGGTCAAGGTTATATTCTGAGGCAACTATCAATATCCTTAAGGGTTGCAATTCCACAGTAGCTATTGCTGCAGGAGAGTTTAGCCCCGTAAAAAGCGACTGTTCAGATTCAACCGGTTCAAGGCCTGCCAGTGCAGCCAGGTCAGGAATTACCTTTAAGTGCACATTGCTGGGGCTGTTGACACGGGTTATTGTCAGGCTGGTGTTTCCTTCATTATTGGTAGGCAATGGGGGGACAAAACGGCAATCGCCTGTTTGGGTCGTCAGCCTGACGGGCAAATTGTTAACCGGAATGGTGTCTCCTTCAGCTGCAAGGAAACTGACAGAGAGGGTAATTGGTTCTTCAGCTCCAAGAAACAGTTTTCCAATAACAACGGAGGGGTTGGCATGAATACGCATTGACGAAAGTATATTGCTGAGCCCGGAATATACAGTGACGTCAAGATGCGGGTTTGTTCTGCTGTCAGGGTCCCTGAGAGCCATCCCCCTGTAAGGTGCGATTTCTCTGAAGGCCCGCAGGTAATAGCCCAGTGCGGAGGCTATTTCTTCCCGGGCCAATGCCCTTTCTGCCTGCTCCCGGTACTTTGAGGCCTGCAAGGCAGCCACCCCTTTGCGGTTGTCGAGCATCATCCGGTAACTGGTTTTGGATAATCGATAGTAAACCCAATACTCTTCATTATTTTCCCATAAATCCACAAGCTCATAGCCCTCCAGTTCTCTTTTGACCCTGGAAGAAATATTGTATTCAAACGTTTCTCTGATTATTCCCGATTGTTCGAGAACATGTTGGGACGTTTCGGCGGTTATGGTGATTGCAATGCCCGATGCGATTTGCTCCATGGCCATGTCGCGTGCAATGGCTATGTGTTGGGCGCTGCCCGCTGTTTTGGGGGAAGTACCTATACCAATGTAATAATCCTTGTCAACAGGTGTTTGTCTTACCCATGAAGGTTGGGCGCAAACAGCATCTTGCCAGAGCAGAAGCAGAAGTATAATCATACCGGCAGCCCCCAAAACTGATGGCATCCCTGTACCTGATCTTTTCATGGCAATATGTTATTTGTTAAGATTGAAATTGCGAAGTTGTGCATTGCTCCTCAAGCCATTTATAGATAGTTCCAGAAGCGCAATGCTTTCAGCTTCCGGATCTGCATTGGCGAATTCTATGGTCATACGGGTAGGTACATTGCTGATAAACAGGTGCCTGAGGTTGCTGTATCTGCCTGCACTTTTAGAGCCTATTCTTCTGATTGAGGAGCTGTATTCTTGACCGAGGTTGTCAAAAATCCTGCAGTTCGACAGGATGGAAATTTCGTTGTCTCTGTGAGAGGTATTGGTTATGAGTACTTCCACAATTATTCTGTCGTCATTGGTCATAGATGAGGCAACTACTTCAAATTCAAATTCCTCTACCGCAACAGAGGCGGTTGCTGCTGTGCCGGGTCTGTAAGGCGCCGGTGTTTCGGGGGCATCCATAAAGGCAGGTTCTGGCACCGGCCTGCGAGGGGTTCCTTCTGCTCGTTCCAAAGCAGGAGAGGTGCGGTTCATCATGGATGCAATGTGCGGCTCCTTGTCGATACTTACAGATGCTACCGCAAATACTCCTGCAGTCTCGGTGGCTATCATCCTGGCATTGATGCGAATCATATTGCCCATGTCGGTAATGGTGCCTGTAACGATGGCATCTACTCCCAATATTTTGCCAATTTGAGCTGCCGATGAGGCATCTATCAATCCGCTCATACCAAGATTCTGCTCTTCCAGTACCTTGTTCAGCAACTGCCTTTCCAGCACTTCAAACCTGCGTGTCATGAATAAACGGGTAGTGAGTTCTTCAGGAATAAACATGCCTAACTCGCTGATGGTGCCATGCAAATCCGGAAACTCCATGATGGCAATTTTGGTTTTTCTTTCCTGCGACAGGCTCTTTACCATTTGGTTAGTGAGGTTGGTAAGCTGTATGTCGAGAGATTGAGCCTGGTAATTGGCTTCAATTACGGGTGCCTGGCTTCTGCAGCTTCCCATGGTTAGTGCTACTACAAAAATAATAATCAGGTGCTTTTTCATGGCATGTGATGTTTGGGTATAAGAATCAAGGAATTAATTCCATGTGAATTTCTTCTTTTGTATTGTGATACCAGAATGCATCAGTACTTTTTTTCCTGTTCCCGGTTGATTCCCTGGCACAACACAATAAGCCTTGTTTCCCTGTAAAAAAACGTTAACTTTCCGTTAATGGGTTTAACATTGCAATTATACACAAAAAAATGCAAACTGAAAGATGTTTTTTCAGCTTTCAGAAAAGTTATTTTGAAGGATAATCAAGAATTAAATCAGGGCCTGTGGCTTAGCAGCACCAAAGGAGCAATTCCTGTAAATACTTCTTCCGGTACCAGGATTTCTTTTCCCCTGATAGTTT
>RECE01000114.1 GCA_007694165.1 Bacteroidota bacterium | reverse complement strand
TGAAATGTTCCACACAATTTCCTTTTGCATGTTTATATCAGAATATTATCTGTTAAAAAGGAAAGAATACTTTTCTTTGGTTAACCGTGCAGCCTCTTCTGAAGATATTACATTCCCTTTTATTGAATTTGAAAGGGCTTCATCCAATGCAGCTTTTATTTCAGAATTTATTACATAGGGCTGTTGCTCATTTTCAAATGTTTTTATAAAAGACTGAAAGAGCCTGTCCAGTTCTGGTTCAGGCAAACTATCTATGTGCCTGATTAATATCTGTTTTTTTTGGGCTGTATCCATCTGCGGTTTATTTTGAATGTTCACTCAAATTTACAACCTTTTGCCCGATAAACAAAACAAGTTAGATCCATGGCACAGCGTTCCTTACCGTATCTCCTTATTTCCACTTTCGACGAAGCCAATTATGAACCGAGCCATGACAAAAATTTTGACACACACGCGGATGATTATATGGCGAGCTCCATCTGACCGCTTTAATCAAATTATAATCAGATGAAAACTGGAATGCCAAAGCGTTTTTCTTCCTTAGAAACCCGATTGAGGCTGAGGGCGAAGCCCGAAGTCTCGCGACCGGAGGGATGCGGGAAGTAAGGTGAAAGCTCAAAGGTATAAGGTTAAAGGGCTGGAAGCTCGAAGCTGGAAGCTGGAAGGGGGAAGCTGGAAGGAGCTCAAAGGATTGACAACCTAATGCACTGTATTCAATGCCCCTGCCCCGGAGGGGCAAAATGTCGATAGCCTGGCGGGTTGCCATCATCTTGTAATTGCAGACGTTTGCTTCAAAGGTGGACTGATTGATGCATGGGGAAGAGGGACTATCAGGATTTTCGACACCTGTAAGGAAGCTGACCTTCCTGAACCTGATTTTTCCGAGCGAGACGGTGGCTTTTTAGTAACTCTATTTAAAAATCTGCTTACGGAAGAATACTTTGCAAAAATAGGCTTGAATAAAAGACAACTCAATGCTGTTGAATTTGTAAAAAAGAAAGGTAAAATATCCAATAAGGAATACCAGGAGGTGAACTCGATAAGCGAGAGAACAGCTTCACGAGAACTGTCTAATTTAGTTTCGAAACATATATTAAGAAGTTCGGAAACCAAGGGTGCGGGTTCATATTTTTATTTGCTGTAACCAATAACGCCAATAACGCCATAATAACGCCAAAATAACGCCAAAACACCGAAAATAGTTGAGGCTGAGGGCGAAGCCCGAAGGCCCGCGACCAGAGGGAAGCGGGATGAAAGGTCAAAGCTCAAAGATGAAAGGGCTGGAAGCTCGAAGATGGAAGTTGGAAGGATGGGTAATGGAGATTGGACTTTGGCGATTGGCGATTAGGTGAAAGCCCAAAGGTGAAAGAGCTGGAAGCTGGAAGGAGCTGAAAGCTGAAATTGACAACCTAATGTACTCTATTCAATGCACCTGCCCCGGAGGGGCAAAATGTTGATAGCCTGCCGGGTTACCATCATCTTCGGCGCCGGAAAAGTTTATTGCTGAGAGGCAGACATTGGGTGCCGGCGCAAAGGTAGCTCATAGTGAGGGGGAGGCAGAGGAAAAGGGAAAAACCGCCAGCGCGATAATGACCAGCATGTAAGCAAAGGTGAAGAGTTTACGGACTTTCATGGATGGCAAAGGTAGGGGTTTTGAGGTTGAGGTTGTGATTGAGAGGGTTAGGAACTTACTGTTTCTGCAAGAACTGGAAGCTTCCGGTTAATTTGAGGCGTTATTTCCACCTTCCGCAGCTAAAAACTCCCAGTTCATTAAATAAACCCCGCCAACCTCTGCATTTTCAGTTCCGGTATAAATTATTCTTTTCTCAACTTTAAGGTCAATTACGGGGAGTTTTTTGAAATTCTTTAAATAATCCTTGTTAAACGTCTTTCCTGCCTTGATTTCAACGGCAATAATTTCCCTGTCATTTTTTTCAATGATACAATCTATCTCTGTTCCATTACTTTCTCTCCAATAATATACCTGTGGACGGATCCCTGTATGATGAAATTGTTTTATAATTTCACTTATAACCAGATTCTCAAACAGCGCCCCATATAAATAATGGGTTTTTAATACATCCCGGCTGTTTATTCTGAGTAAAGAACAAGCAAGGCCGGTATCATAAAAGTATAACTTCGGGGATTTTATGATTCTTTTGTTGAAGTTTCTGTAATAGGGCTGCAGCTGATAAACAATAAAGCTTGTTTCAAGCAGCGAGATCCATGATTTGGCTGTGTTTACGGCAATACCGGCATCATTTGCCAATGATGAAAGGTTAATGACCTGCCCGATCCGTCCTGCACATAAACTCACAAACCTGAAAAAAGAATTAAGATCTGTAACCGCTTTCAGCGATCGGATATCTCTTTCAATATACGTTTGAAGATATGAAGGATAGAAGTCTTCAGCATTTATTCCGGCCTCATGCAAACGTGGATAATAGCCATTGAATATCGCAGTATAAACATCCTGTTTTTTATCAAGTTCGTGCATGCTAAATGGCAGCAAGTGTCCAACAAAAACCCGTCCTGCCAATGATTGCGAAATTTTCTCATTCATCAAAAAACTTTGTGAACCCGACAAAATATACTGCCCGGGAACATTACGCTCATCTGATATCACCTGAATATAGCTAAAAAGCTCAGGCAAATTCTGAGCCTCATCAAAAATAACCCCGGGGCCGTTATTTTCTAAAAAAGCCATAGGATCTTCCATGATCAGCTGTCGATGATCTGTCCTTTCCAGATTATAATACTTGTATTCTTTAAAAGCATCACGCAACATTGTTGTCTTGCCTGACTGCCTTGGCCCGGTAACAGAGACTACCGGGAATTGTCCAAGCATTTTCTTAAGGTGCCTGATGATGGTTCGTTCAATGATCATACCATATAATATTGCAGCGTCGTTGCAAATTTACATATTATTTTTGAAAAATAAACCCTTTGTTTTGTAAGGGTGAGGTTGAAGTTGAGGTCGAGGTTGAGAGGGTTGGATTTGTAACCGCAAAGACGCGAAGGAGCCGCAAAGGGCGCTATGATTGCTTTGCGTCCCTGGCGATACCGTTGCGTCCCTTGCGGTTCATCTTATCACTTTTCACTCTTCACTTTTATCTTTTCACTCTTCTCTTTTCACTTTTCTCTTTTCATTAAACCCACTACAGGACTAACAGAGGCAGCATTAAAAACTTCAATCGCCTGCCACCCAAACAGTGCTATCATAAAACGAAACCACCCCGTCTCTTACCTGTTCGTCTTTGAGCAGTCGGCGGTAGGTTTTGTTCAGGTCAATGATCTGCATTTCAGAAAAACCCATGGAGCTGGCAATGGCAGTGAGTGTCCAGGCACCGGGTGCCCTGGAAAGATACTGCTGAAGCAATACGTGCCAGGTTTTAAGGAATATGGGAGGAATGGCAAACTGGTGCTGTTCGGGATAAACGCGCGAAAGGGCCTTGACATGTGCACTTGTTTTCTTTACATGCCGGAATACAAGCGCATCTTCTGCCACCCTTATTGCCAAACCCAATCCTTTGATACCATCATACGATTTGTACAAATCATGCTGGCGGTTAAAGCTTTGTTTGGCACTATCCACCAGCGAATGAAACTGCATGCCGGCCTGAAAGGCGTCAGCGGTGGTGATGTCTGATAGTGAATGAATCTCAAAATGCAATTTCTCCCTTTCAGCCACCTGCAGGTAGCGTATGTCGGGAAAGAGGGTTCCTGCTATAAATCTATTGAGCGACAACTGATTAAAATACCGGTCAAATACTTTTTCTGTAAGGGCAAGATGGAAAAATGGCGCGGGCATTGGGGGTATGGTTGAGGTTTAGGTTGACCCTTCGACAATGCTAAGGGCAGGGGTTGAGGTTGAGAGGGTGGGTTTTAACCGTAATAGCGCGATAATGTTATCCAATTCATGGCAGCTTCGGATTATCCCCCAGGTAACCCTAATCAAAAAAAAGATCATTTGGATCCTGTCGGGTATCGTACAGTCTTAAAATTGCAATATGGTTTGCATCAACCCTGAAAAACAGGCTGTTTTGCTTGGTTACAACACACCTCCTTATTTTCTGGCTGGAATAAAAAACAGGAAACGCCTCAGGAGATACTCTTATAAGCTCAATACAATTTTCAAGCTCATCCAGAAATGCAATAGAAACAGCTGGGCCCCAGTTTTTATCCAGGTGATCAAGTAAACGGTCCAAATCCTCGTCTGCAAGTGGCGCCCAGATTATATCCCTCTCATACATGATAACGTGATCGGTACTTTGCCATTATTTCGTTATTGGAAACACCCCTTTCATCCTCAATTTGTTTTATTGCTTCCAAAATACCCTCTTTCTGACGCTCTGAAAGATCATTCCAATTATCGGATATCGTTCTGTTCATGTCTTCATCATCATCTTGCGATGAAATAACCCGTATCTTCAAATTTAGTTTTTTGGCGAGTTCGATAATAAGATTCACATCAGAAACCGATTCTCCTTGTACCACAATTGTTTGCATGGCGATATGTATTTACAGTTGTAGTATAAAAGTAGTTATTTTCAGCAGAAATATCAAATGTCGAACAGCTTTTGGCGATTGGCTTTTGGATATTCCGGTGATACTGACCCCCAAAGGTGATGCCGGCGCAAGGGTGGGTGAGGGTGAGGTTAATGTTGAGGTTGAGGTTGAGGCTGACCCTTCGACTATGCTCAGGGCAGGGGCTGAGGCGAAGCGGAGCGTAGTCCCGCGACCGCAGGGATGCGGGATTGAGGTTTTAAGCGCAAGGAGCGCGAAGGTTGCGCAAGGTTCGCAAAGTAGGGTTCATTACTCGTCAGACGACTTTGAGTCGTCAGACGAGTTGAACTACGGAGATCCCTTGCGGGCTTTGCGGTTTCCAAAGCAGCTATGATAGTAAGGGTTTTCCTTTGGTGATGGGAAAAAGGTGCTTAGTATTCCTTCATTAAACTTTCATATGGGATGTTCAAATGATGGTGCAGCTTTCGAATCATATCAAGATTTAATTTTCTTTTTTTGCTGAAGATATCCGACACCCGGCTCTTGTGCCCTATGATAGCACCCAGGCGGGTTTTGTTCATACCCAATTGTTCCATTTTGAATTTAATGGCTTCGAGGGGATCAGGGGCTTCAATGGGGTAATGTTCATCTTCATATTTCTCTATCAGAATACTTAAAACTTCGGCTTCATCTCCTTCCGGAGTATCGGGCTCAGCATCAAAGATTTGATCAAGCCGTTGAAGGGCTGAATCATAATCTTGTTCCGTTTTAATCATCTTTATTTGCATTGCTATTAAGTTTTAGATGTTTTCTGCATCGATGTGGTCATATTCACTATGGGTGGCGATAAAACGAATAAATATCCACTTACGTAAATAGTTTATTTTTACTATCAATCTGTATTTATTACCACATATGTCAAATACCACTCTGCCCGATTTTAAAATACTTGCCCGGGGGTATTGTTCCTTTATGGCATTTGGAGTAACCCACTCCGCCTTGCTCGCATCTTTGTACCAGGCTTTTAACTGTTGCTCAGCATCAGGGTGTTTTGTCCAAAAAACCCTTAATATCTTTTTTGCTATTACGCGCATCTTTTATGGGTATGCACAAAAGTAACCATTTTGGTAATAAAAATCAAGAATGGATTGCTGATAGAATACAATAACACTTACCTCCTCATTTTAACTTCAGTTGGGGAAAGGTGGAGCGGAGCGGGATTGAGGTTGGGCTAAGGTTGAGGTAGAGGCTGAGCGAAGCGAAGTCCCGCGACCGGAGGGATGCGGGATTGAGAGGGTTGGGTTTTTAACCGCAAAGAACGCCAGGGAACCGCAAAGGGCGCTATGCTTACTTTGCGTCCCTCGCGATACCTTTGCGAGCTTTGCGGTTTCAACTTTTCTCTTTTCTCTTTTAACTTTTAACTTTTCTCTTAACAACCGCTCCCTTCACCAAATTCTTCACATTCTGCACTACCAGCTCTTTGAACCAGGGCAACGGTCTGTCAGTCCAGCGTTGGGGGTGGAAGGTGATCATGACTTTTGGGGGCTGAGGCTGAGGTTGAGAAGTAACAAGAGCTGGTATTCCGACTATTTTTAGAAATTTATACTTGTGAGTTGGCTTATAGCATAAAGGGGCAGATTTACCAGCCAATCCTGCTGGCGAAAGTCTGACATGGAGGTGCGGACATTGAGAGGTGTCTTGTATTTTTGATGAAAAACCTTCAGACTTTTTGCCTGCAGGTTTTCTTCTGCCTTTACCTCAATGGGAATAACCCTGGCATCATATTGCACCAAAAAATCTACCTCCGCTGACGCATTTTCGGCCGTCCAATAAAAGACTGAGTTGTTATTATCGCCAATAAGTTGTTGTAACACATATTGCTCTGTTAATGCACCCTTAAATTCATTAAAGATGCTATTGCCTTCAAGTATCGTTTTTGAATCGATGCTGCCCATTGCTGCCAGCAAGCCAATATCTACCAGGAAAATCTTGAACGCACCTCTGTCCTCATAAGCCTTTAAAGGTATGGCAGGTTTGGCAACTCTAAAAACCTTGTGTATCTGCCCACAATTGACCAACCATTCAATAGCCTGCTCAAACTCTTTTGCCCTGGCTCCCTCTTTCATAACTCCGTAAATAAACTTACGATTCTCCTTAGCTAACTGGGCAGGAATTGAATTCCACACCATGCGTATTCTTGAAATTATTTCAACAGGGGCATGTTTTGAAAAATCCCACTCATATGCATCGAGGATATTTTGCTGAACATATCTGACATCCTTAAAACTAAATTCTTTTGCAAAGGTCACCACCGCTTCAGGCATACCCCCAACAAAATAATATTGCTTAAGTAATTCAATATATTTCGGTTTAAATGTTTTGATCAGAATCCAATCGTTTGAAAGTAAAATATCGGTCAACGATTTCTCACCCAGTGCTTCCAGAAATTCATGGAAAGATAAAGGAAACAGATCCATAAATTGCACCTTACCTACCGGAAAGGAAGTTTGCGCATGCAAGGCGACTCCAAGCAACGAACCTGCCGAAACAATGTGTAGTTGGGGGGCATCTTCATAAAAATATTTTAATGCGCTGATGGCATTGGGTGCGGCCTGTATTTCGTCAAATATTATCAGCGTGTTATGGGCACTTATAGTTTTCCCCGTTTCTGCCTGAAGGGCAACAAGAACCCTTTTGATGTCAAAATCCTCATCAAATAACGACTGTAGATGCTTGCTTTTCTCAAAGTTGATGTAAACTGTATTTTGATAATGCTTTGATCCAAATTCTTTCAATAGCCATGTTTTACCCACCTGACGTGCACCCCGAAGAATCAGAGGCTTCCGGTTTGGGCTTGCCTTCCAGGCTTCTAACTCATATGTTTTTTGACGGTTCATTGTATTTTTTGTACAAAATTACACTTTTTCAAACGTCTTTCTGTTTTAAATAACATTTTTTCTAACGTCTTTAAGAGGAAAAATGCGTGGCTGAGGGCGAAGCCCGAAGTCCCGCGACCGAAGAGATGCGGGATTGAGGCTGAGACCGCAAGGAACTTCCAGCTTCCAAAGGAACTGGAAGCTTCCGGGTAAGGGGTTGG
>RECE01000211.1 GCA_007694165.1 Bacteroidota bacterium | reverse complement strand
TGGGTGTCCCCCTATTTCCCCCATCCCTTCTCTTCAAAGGCTTTTTTTGCAGCCTCATAGCCCAGCTTAAAGACCTCTTTGCCACTCGACATGTCAAGCAACCCGTAATTGCCTATCCCATCAGGCTCAATGAATACATCACAGAGCTTTTTCCTTTCCAGGGTGTGGCTGCGGATGTTGAGCTGGAAGGTTCTTTCAGCGATCTTTTTCAGGTTGTTAAGGTTGCGTTGGGTTCCCAGGGGGTTCACATTTACGCCGATGATCCTTTCACAATTCCCCACCAGGGGTTCTACCGCGAAATTGTTGATGACCCCTCCGTCGCAATAAAACTCACCATCTATTTTTACAGGGGGGAAAAGAATAGGGATAGAAATGGATGCCTTGATGGTAATGGCAAGCGGCCCTTCTTCAAAGCAATGGTATTCGGCAGAATTGATGTTGACGGCAAAAACCTTCAGGGGAATATTCAGGTCTTCATAGTTTTGGGCTTTCAGAAGCTTTTTCATGGCTTTCTCAAAACCGTTTAACTTGATCAGTCCTGTTCTGGGTATGGCAAAGTCAATGTATTTGAGCAATCGCTGGGAGGTGAGCTCGTCCAGGGCTTCTTCCGGATCCATGCCATCGGCATACAGTGCACCTGCCACCGCACCGGCACTTACCCCGCAGATGATATCGGGAGCAATTCCTGCCTCATTCATAGCCTTCAAAACCCCGAAGTGCGCAAAACCCCGTGT
The DNA here is from genome assembly GCA_007694165.1 of Bacteroidota bacterium. Lineage (GTDB taxonomy): Bacteria > Bacteroidota > Bacteroidia > Bacteroidales > UBA7960 > SKVR01. The sequence goes on along the minus strand of RECE01000211.1, from coordinate 29,580 downwards.
ACCCCCACCACTGAAAACCACTCCGGTTTTGTACTTTTTGGGTCCCTGATCTTTTTCTTCTTTTTCTTTATGGAAAATGCTTAGCATGATTGTGTGGTATTTGTGTTTTTAGCCTCCTGCTATTGAATGATAATCCTGCTCAATTCTTTGGCGAGTATGGTCTTAATAGTTTCCATGTTACGGATAAACTCCATTTTATCAAGCATTATTTCAGTCTCCATTTTTTCTTTGAGTTCTTCCCTTTTTTCGTAAATGATTTTTTCCAGTTTCTTCAATTTGAATGCATAGAGAATTTCTATCACATTCATCTTTACATTGTCTTCTTCCTTCTTTACGTAGATTTTGTGCTTGTCTTCCCACTGGTTGCTCAGGGTATAGGGGGAAGTAAGCATGTCGATGGCCATCTTGCTGACATCAGGATTGTGATGGGTAAAGAAATATTGCTCATCAAGCATTTTTTCCTGTTCCCTGGCATTTTTGATCTCATCAAAAACATGCTGATACAGTTCGGTTTCAAACCGGAGTTCATCATTGGTGATTTCATTGATCAGGTAATCGGTTACATTGATCTCATGCCGCACATCATGCCCTTCTTCATCCTTTTCATCAAAAATCATGACCTGGCTGTGATAGAGCAACAAAGCCCTTATGATTTCATGCTCCTGATGTCTGAGCGAAATTCCCTTTTTTGCAATTCCTTCTTCAAAAGGAGGCTGGATGGCTACCCAGCTTTCCTCTTCCTGGGGTGTGGGGTGTTGTGCCTGCTCCTTTGACTTGACTCTGCGCTGCTTGTTTACTTCTACCATGAGCAGGTTCTCATCAATCTGCAGCAGATCGCTGCTTTTCTGCACATACACGCTGCGGGTAATGGGCTCGGGAATCCGCGAAATGCTCAATGCAATTTCCTTGATAAGGCCGGCCTTTTTGATGGGATCATTTTGTGTTTCCTCCAGCAGGAGGTGGGTTTTGAAGGAGATAAAATCCTTTGCATTTTCCGTGATAAAGGCTTTTACCTCCGCCGGCCGGAAGTTGCGTGCATAGGAGTCAGGGTCTTCTCCATCGGGGAAGAGAACTATTTTTACGTTCATTCCCTCCTCCAGGATCATGTCAATACCCCGGAAGGCAGCCTTAATACCGGCAGGGTCGCCATCAAAAAGCAGGGTAATGTTCTGGGTGTAACGCCTGATGAGTTTTATCTGGTCGGTAGTGAGCGAAGTGCCTGAGGATGCGATCACATTTTCGATGCCTGCCTGGTGCATGGAAATCACGTCCGTATATCCTTCGGTCAGGTAGCAGTTATCCTCCCGCACAATAGCACTTTTGGCGAAGAATAAACCATACAGAACTTTGCTCTTGTGGTAAATGTCCGACTCGGCAGTATTGATATATTTGGGCTTCTTCTTGTCCTGGGTAAGGATGCGTGCACCGAATCCCAATACGCGGCCCGAGAGGTTGTGGATGGGAAAGGTAACCCTTCCGCGGAAAGCATCATAGGTCTGCTGATCTTTGGTGCGGACAAGACTGCTTTTTTCCAGCAAATCCTTTTTGTAGCCGTGCTTCAGCGCTTTGGAGGTGAAATCATCCCAGGTGTTGAGGCCGTAACCCAGTCCGAATTTTTTGATGATGTCAGTAGTGAAGCCCCTTTCTTTAAAATAGGTCAGGCCGATAGCTTTCCCCTCTTCGGTATTGTGCAGGGTATCCTCAAAATGTTTCTGGGCAAATGCCGTAAGATTAAAAAGACTCTCCTTTTCATCCATGGCCTCCTGCTGCTCCGGTGAGGGCTTCTCTTCATCTACCTCGATACTGTATTTCTGTGCCAGGTATTTCAGCGCTTCAGGGTAGCTGAAATGCTCATGCTCCATGATGAAATTGACCGAATTGCCGCCTTTGCCGCAACCAAAGCATTTAAAAATTCCTTTGGCAGGAGAAACGGTAAATGAGGGGGTCTTCTCGTTGTGAAACGGGCACAGCCCCAGCATGTTTACTCCTCTTCTTTTGAGGGTAACAAAATCTCCCACAACCTCCTCTATACGGGCGGCATCAAAAATCTTATCTATGGTTTCGGGTTTGATCATCAGTGGGAATTTGCTGCTAAATTACTAAAAATTAATGGGGGTATATAGCATGAGTTCGGGCGTTTCCCTAAATTTTATTTTTTGATAGATACTAATTCTACTTTGATATATTACCATTCGTTAAGTCTGAACTTATTTGTCATCCGCCAACCTTAGGTTTAAGTCTTTTTCTAAATGTGTCAAAGTAGTACTAAATACAAACAGCGGTTTGCAATGATTTTGCAAACCGCTGTTTGTTGATTGTTGATTGTTGCGCACAGTTATCTTTCCTATAATTTGAACCCGATATACAACTGTCCGTAAGCATTTTTACTGTCACCCAAAAGCATTTCGGAAACGTTGCTGTTGGCCAGTTTCTGAAGTCCGATATTGTAGCGCAGACCTGCACTTACATTAGCAAAATTCAGGGCAAAACCGAAGCCTAATCCATAGTCCACGGTATTGAAGTTGTCTCGGTCAATTTCATCATGGCCTTCAATGGCACCGGAGTATTTGATATTGCTGCTCAGCAATAATCCCACGTAGGGTCCTGCGTGAAACTCTATCATTTCAACCGGCCGGAAAACTGCCAGAATCGGTACTTCCAGGTAATTGAGATTGAAATCTACCGTTTGGCTGATAAAGCCATCGTAAGTAGCCTTGGTTCCCTTGGTGGTGAAAAGCAGCTCAGGTTGCAAACCGAATGTCTCCAGAAACATTACCTGGCTAAAAAAGCCGGCATGGAAGCCAAACCTTGCGTTTTCATCATCAAGGTCATTCTCATCGATGTAGAGGTTGCTCATGGTCAAACCCCCTTTTATTCCTCCGCTCATCTCCTGGGCTTTTGTTACTGTCGTAGCGAATACGGTAATTATTCCTGCTAAAAACAGTGCTGAAAAAATCTTTTTCATATTGTAGTATTTTGAAGTTAAACAATTATTTGAGTTGCATTTTTGCAAAACCGTTACCATGGTTCTGCAAATTCTATCCCCTATAGTTCAAATGCAATGCCACCATATCATACGAATGTTTTATTTGATCGCCAGGATTCCTGATTGAAAAGGTGATATGAATCTTTTAGGATGGTTTTGCCGTGGTTGATTTCAAAGTGAATCCAGGTTTATATGTGAAAAGAAGTCTACAGAATGGGAACCTGAAAGGTCCGCAATGATGGCTTCCTGATTCTGATTTGCCTGTGATTGACAGACAAAGCCTGCCCGTTTGCAGTATTTTCTTTCAAAAAAATGCACAATGTAAACTAATTACGTGAAAATGGTTTACATTTGCAGAGTTGTTTCACTTATTCCCGGAAAGTCATGAAGGATCGGATTATAAAAGCCTCAGATTCACTTTTTAAACAGTACGGTTTCAGCAAGACCACTGCAGATGAAATTGCGCGGCAGGCAGGCATGAGCAAGCGTACCCTTTACAAGTACTTTGAAAGCAAGTTGCAGATACTGGATACCCTCATTGAAGAAAAACTGGTCTTCCTCAAAACCGAGCTCAATGAAATTCTTGGGCTGAAAATTGACTTTCCTGAAAAAATGCGCAGGATAACCACCAGTGTAGCGGTTACCCTGTCGGGAATGTCGGTCCATTTTCTTGAGGATTTGCAGCGCAATACACCGCAAATCTGGGAAAAGATTTCGGGTTTCCGCAAGGAAATGGTTCATGATTATTTTCCTATGTTGCTGGACGAGGGAATTAAAGAAGGGCATTTTAAAAAGACCATCAATAAAGGCATTGCAGTACTCCTGATGATGAATGCCATGGAAATTATCATCAATCCAAAACTGGTATCTGCCCTTCCTGATGGTCTTGCCCAACAGGTGCCGGTGAGGCCCGAAGAACTGTTCGACAAAATTATTGAAATCATTTACGACGGCATCCACCAGGGCGATAGTATTTTTTGAGAAGCATTATAGTTTGATATAATTAATGTTCAGTATAAATGAATTGATGAACCGAGCCATGACAATAATATTGACACACACGCGGATGATTATGTGGGATTGATAGAAAATGCAACCACCAAAAAAGGCGCGTAGCGCTGAAATTATGTTAGAAATCTTACAAAGTTGCAGCTAATCATAAAAGTTATGAACCCATTGAAATGGATTTTCCCGCTTGTTTTGCTTTGCTCAGCCTTTACTGTGAAGGGAGAGCGGGTGATTACCATTGAGGAAGCCCGTGCACTTGCCCTTGAAAACAACAGAGATTTGAAAATTTCTGCACAACATTATGATGCCGCTCAGTCATTGCGCAGGGCCTCCCGGAGTAAATTTCTCCCTTCATTCGATTTCAGTGCGCAGTACATCAGGATGAATAAACCTTTCAACCTGCTTTCACAGAGCCTGTTTCTGCCGGTAGTTCCCTTTGGGGCGATTAATCCAGAAACCGGAAATCTGAAGCCTTTAGAACTGCTGCAAAGTGATCCCCCTGTGCTGGTTTTTGGTCCCGATGGAATGCCTGTGCGCGACGCTGACGGAAATTTTATTTTTCGGCAGTATGCTTATCTGCCCAAATCGGAAACAGAAATAGGACGGCATAACAACCTTCTGGCCAATTTTAGCCTGATGCAACCCATTTACACAGGAGGTAAAATCAGGGCACAATACCGTGCGGCAGGGCATATGGAGCAGATAGCCCAATATGGTCGTAAACTTTCAGAAGCAGAGGTTCTCCTTGAAGTGGAGTCTTTTTTCTGGCAACTCATTACCGTACAGCAAAAACAGAAGCTGGCAAAACAGTATATGGAAATGCTGGAGTCCCTTATTCATGATATGGAGGGTTATCTGGAAGAGGGGATTGTCAACAGGAATGATCTGCTGAAGGCGCGTGTAGCACTTAACGAGGCGGAAATGGAGTTGCTGAAGGCAGAAAATGGTATTATGCAACTGTCTATGGCCTTATGCCGGCTTACTGGCTTGCCACTGACACAACGATTGCTGGCTCAGGATGAGTTGCAGGGGCTGGCCCGTGATTATGTGCTGGACGATTTGTGGTCTGAGGGACTTGGTCAAAGGCCGGAAATATTTATGGTAAAAGAAAAGGCCGGGCTTGCTGGCTCCATGGCTGACCTTGCCGGAGCCGCAAGGTATCCCGACTTGGCTTTGGGAGCCTCGTATTTTGCCATAAATCCTAATCCTTACAATGGATTGGAAAAGGAGTTCGGGCATGATTGGTTCGTAGGACTTACCCTTACGGTTCCTGTTTTTCACTGGGGAGAAAAACGCCAGATTTATCGGGCTGCCCTCCATGAAAAAAACGTGCAGCAGCTTAAACTTGAGGATATTTATGAGCTTATAAAGATGGATATCACAAGGGCCTACCTTGATTTGACTGAGTCGAAAATGAATGTGAAGATAAAAACGCTCTCACTGGAACAAGCTACGGAAAACCTTTCCATAGCACGGGATGGCTTTGGAGTGGGGGCTCTTAAAACAACCGAAATGCTCGAGGCACAAACCCTCTGGCACCAGGCACAGACAGATTTGATCGAAAGCCAGGCTTTGCTGCGAACAAGTTATGCTCAACTTGAAAAGGCCATCGGGAAATAACGTGCTCAGGTTTACTCTAAAGCCATCTCTTGATTTGAAAGTTTTACATAAAAAAATAAATCCTGTTATGCGAAATCCAGTAATAATATTTTTGGCAGCAGTCCTCTTCTCCTGCACTCAGAACCAGGGTGAACAGCGATTGTCAGGCGACTCCCCAAATCCGGTTGTAAGAACGGTTCATCCTGTTGAAAGGGTGCACCAGCCATCCTACACTTATACCGCCACCATAAAACCATGGAGGGAAGCCAATCTGGGAACCTCTGTTCCGGGCAGGGTAGAAAAAATCTATTTCAAGGAAGGAGCTACTGTAACGGAAGGTGCACTTATTGCCCGCTTGAGCGCCGAACCGGAAATCATGGCAAGGGTGGAAAAAGAAACCCTGGAAAATGATTACAACAGAGTAAAAAGGCTCAGAGAGAGGGGGAGTGTTACCCAGCAGGATTTTGACCATGTGGAGGCGCAATACAAGGCAGCCAGCGCCAAACATGAAATGATGGTGAAAAACACCCAAATCAGGGCACCCTTCGCGGGAACCATCATGGAAATTCTCGTGCAGGAAGGAGAAACCTTTTTCTTTATGCCTTCCCTGCAACCCGGCTCTTCCTTTAGTCCGGGTATTGTAAGGCTCATGCAGCTCAACCCGCTTCTGGCAGAATTTCATATTCCTGAAAAAGAACTTCCGCTATTAAAAGGTGCGGTTGAAATGACCCTCAGGGCCGATGCCCTGCCGGACCAGACTTTTTCTGCCACCTTGCACAAAACAGCAACCATGGTTTCCCCCGGCAACCGCACCCTTGCCGCTGAAGTTAAAATTGCTGATCCCGGCAGGGAATTGCTGGTGGGAATGTATGCACGGGTAAATGTTCTCATGCCCGCCCGGCAACATCTGTTTGTTCCCAATCACGCTGTTGAGGAGAATGAAGAAGGATATTTCGTCTGGACGATTGATAAGGAGGGAAGAGCAGTTCCCAAAACTGTTCATCGCCTTTTTATGGATAAAGGTGAAGCTGCAGTTGAAGGACTGGAGACTACCGACAGGGTCGTTACCGCCGGGCGTGGATTGCTGACGGAAGGGATTGTTGTCAGAAATGCTCAATAGGAATGCCGGCGAATTAAACAGGTAATAAGTATATAAGAAAAAACAGCTATGATTCTTCCCACTACAGGTGTCAACCGACCGGTATTTACCTCCATGATTTTCGCCGGTATATTATTGTTTGGGGTAATTGCCTGGAATCTTCTTCCCAGGGATATGCTTCCCGAAATAGAAATACCCACCCTTACCGTTGTAACCATTTACCCCGGGGCATCGGCTGCAGATGTGGAATCACAGGTAACACGGCCCCTGGAAGAAGTTTTGGCAGGAGTAAACAACCTCAGGGAAATTTTTTCCCAGTCCAAAGAGAATGTGTCATTCATTACCCTTCAGTTTGACTGGAATACCAGTCTTGACAATGCCAGTGGATCGGTGCGCGACTTCCTGGAGTTTTCCCGGCGCAATCTCCCTTCCGAAGCATCTGCTCCTATGATTATGCGTATTTCTTCCGACATGTTTCCCGTTTTGATATATGGTGTCAGTGCAGGCAAAAGCAAAGAAAACCTGGGAGCTATTATTGATGACCAGGTGGCCAACGCCCTCAAGCGTGCACCGGGAGTGGGAGCCCTGGTAATAATGGGAAAGCCAAAGATGGAAATTGCAGTGCATGTGGATCCTGTCACCCTCAACGCCTACAATCTCAGCATATCGCAGATTTCGATGGCATTGCAATCGGGCAATATGTCTATCCCCGCAGGCAATCTTGTTGCAGGAGATGATGAACTCTCAGTAACCGTCCCTGCAGGATTTGCAAGCATTGAAGATATTGAAAATACCGTGGTAAGTGCCTGGCAGGGGAGTGTATTGAAAATAAAGGACATTGCTGTTGTTGAGAGGCAATTGCAGGAAGCCCGCGAAACTGTAAGGATGAGCGGCGAGCCAGCGGTAGGGATTTTTGTCCAGAAACAGGCCGGGGCCAACATTCTGGAGGTTGTTGAGGCGGTGAGGGTAGAGATGGAACTTCTTAAACCTCTGCTTCCTGATGATGTGGTTGTTACTGAATTAATGGACAATTCGGAGATGGTAACCGCCACCCTCGACAATCTCTTTACCACTATCCTCTTTGCCGGTTTGTTTGTGGTGATAGTGGTTTTTTTCTTTCTGCGGCGCTTCAGAAGCAGTCTCATCGTGGTGCTCACCATTCCATTCTCGCTTATCGTTGCGTTTATTTTTATGTATATCTGGGGGTTTACCATCAACATATTCTCCCTTATGTCGCTGGCAGTCGCCATCGGTATGGTTATAGACAACGCCATAGTGGTGCTTGAAAACATCAGCAGGCACATTGAGAAGGGAGTGCCGCCACGTCAGGCTGCAGTTTTCGGAACCCGGGAAATGGGGCCGGCCATCATTGCGGCCACCCTTACCACCATCGCAGTATTCATCCCCCTGGTTTTTCTTGACGGGGTAGTAGGAATTATGTTCAGACAGCTGGCAATCATCACCGCCATTACACTGCTCGCTTCACTTTTTGCCGCGCTTATGCTTACCCCTATGCTGGCTTCCCGGCTGTTGAAACCCGAAACCGAAAAACGAAAAAACAGCCGGTTCTGGGATGTCTCTGAGAAAGCGTTTCAAAAACTGGAGAATCACTATGCTGGACTGTTACATTTCTCCCTTTCCCACAGAATTGGTGTGGTGACAGTGGCTTTGGTAATCTTCGCAACCACCCTTTTCCTCGCTGCACGAGTGGGTACAGATTACATACCCGAGTTTGATGCAGGCGATTTGAGTGTTGTGGCTGAGACCCGCGTGGGGGCAAGTACTGAAGAAACCCTCAGGCTAACCCGGAAAATTGAAGATATTTTCAGGGAGGAGGTGCCGGAGATACGCAACCTGTATTCGCTCACAGGGCAAAGCGATCAGGGGTTGTTGAGTTCAGTGGGATTCAGGGAAGGAAAAAACGTAACTACTGTATTTGCCCGTACGGTTATGCCTGAGCTCCGAAGCCGCACCTCTGCTGAAATGGCAGAACGACTCCGGGAGAGAATGAGCGAAATACCTGAAATAGAAAACTTTTCAGTAAGTGGAGGGAGTCTTATTTCTGCGGCGGTATTGGGAAATGTAAAACCTCTCCAGGTAAAAATTTCCGGTACTGATTTGACATTGATGAATGCTTTTGCCCGGAGCCTGACCGATTCTTTGCAGCAATTGCATGCATTTGTGAATGTGGAAAATACCGTTGACAGAGGAAAGCCTGAGCTTCAGCTGCTCGTTGACAAGGATCGGGCAGCAGCACTGGGCCTTAACCAGGCCATGGTTTCCCTGCAGATGCGCCAGAGTATCTATGGACAGGAGGCCGGTGAATTTGAAGATGAACTGGATAATATTCCCATCAATATACGGTATGCCCTGGAGTACCGCAACAGCCGGCATGCCATTGAGAGAATTCTGCTCCGTACCCTCATGGAAACCCAGGTACCGGTGAATCAGGTGGCCAGGGTGCAATATGAAAATGCACCCCTGGAAATTCAACGCGAGAACCAGCAAAGGGTGGTTTATGTCTCTGCAGAACCCTATGGTATCTCCCTGGGGGAAGGGGCACAGTTGGTGGAGAGCCTGCTTGTCCGGACAGAAACTCCTGAAGGCATCCGTGTGGAGCTTGGCGGGCAGGTTAAAGAACAAAAGGAGTCCTTCGGAAATCTCAACGCCATGTTTGTCATCGGGTTGTTGCTTGTCTTTATGGTGATGGCTTCACAGTTTGAGTCCCTGAAACATCCTTTTGTTATTCTTTTCACCATCCCTTTTTCCCTTACAGGTGTAGTGCTGGCATTTGCCGTGGCAGGGTTGAGTTTGAGTGTGGTTACTTTTCTGGGGGTTATCATGTTGCTGGGCATTGTGGTAAACAATGGAATCGTTCTGGTTGACTATACCAATTTGCTTCGCGAAAGAGGATTGTCTGTTTCGGATGCTCTTGGGGAGGCTGGAAGAACCAGGCTCAGACCCGTATTGATGACTTCCTTTACTACCATGCTGGGGATGGTTCCCATGGTATTCAGCCGGGGGATTGGCTCAGAAATTTGGTCGCCCCTGGCCATTACCATCATAGGGGGATTATTTATTTCTACTTTTATCACTCTTTTATTGGTTCCTGTAGTATATTTGTTGATGAACAGGGAGAAAATTAATAATCATTAAAACCGGCCAAAATGCAACGTACACTTAAAATACTCATTATTGTTCTGGTGGTTATCGGGCTCATTATTCTTCTTATGCCTGCTTACCTGCGCACCGCCCTCATATACCAGACGCCCGATCTGGACGATTACCGGATTTTCCATAATCGCACCATTGAGGCTTCCCGGCCAGCACCCTGGCCAAAACATGAAATGTTCGGAACGCTGCAGATCCCCGAATCACATACAGATAGCTTTTTTAAATTTGAACCTGCTGCCTTCCTCATTATTCAAAATGGCAAACTGCTTTTTGAAGAGTACTTTGATGATCATCAACCCGATGACTTGTCGGGCTCCTTTTCTATGGCCAAAACAATTGTTGCCCTCTTGGTGGGCGCTGCTATCGATGATGGTTATATCCAAGATGTGCATCAACCGGTAAGTGACTTTTTGCCCGAATTTGCCATTGCACAACATGATGTTTCCTTGTATCATTTGCTTACCATGACTTCCGGCCTTGACTGGGATGAGGAGTATGCTGCCGCCTTTTCAGTAACCACAAAGGCATATTACGGAAGAGATCTGGAGAAGCTGCTCAAACCCATTGGCATTGCTGATCCTCCGGGAAGTGTTTTTTACTATACCAGCGGTACCACCCAATTGCTGGCTTTTATCGTTGAACAGGCCACCGGGAAAAGGATATCAGATTATTTTGCAGAAAAGTTCTGGAGCAGAATCGGTGCCGAAAACGATGCATTATGGAGTCTTGACCATGAAGATGGAATGGAAAAGGCTTATTGCTGCTTTAACAGCAATGCCAGGGATTTTGCCCGGCTGGGACAACTGTTGCTCAATGGAGGCTATTGGGAAAACGAGCAAATTATCTCCCCTGAGTTTTTGATGCAAATGACCACACCTCTTAATTATGTCTCTGATAAAAAGGGGAATGAGGTTGACTACTATGGTTTTCAAACCTGGATTCTCAATCATCGTGGTATGAACATACCCTATTTTCGTGGAATTCTCGGGCAATATATTTTTATTGTTCCCCAATGGGATGCTGTATTTGTGCGACTGGGCCACAAAAGATCCGATTACAGAATCAATGATATCCCTTCCGATGTGCTTATTTATACTGACATGTTTCTTGAAATGATGTCCGCAATGGAGCAGTAGTCTGTTTATTATTTAGTCCAAACTTTCTTATGCACAATCCATAATTTCTTATCCAAAGCTACGTTATTGCAATGTGTGAAAGAAACGTATTTTATTTCTTTTCAGCTTTCTTCATCCGGATTAAGTGCCGGTATTTTTCTTTCAGATGGTAATTTGTGCCAAATAAATCAAAAAGCATTGTACTTGTCTGAAAAATATCTAAATTCGCTATGAATTAAACATAAAGAGTTGTCTATATTGTAATTAACCTTAAATTCAAGTAGAAATATGAAAATGAAACTGGTATTGATTGTTGCTGTCCTTTTAATGTTCGCGGGTTGCAAGTCAAAAAGAATGGCTGCTGTGGATGAACCGGTGAGGGAAAGACCTGTGATTGAGAAAGAAACTGATATTGCTGTTGAGGTAGACCACACCACCGGCATCATGTCACTTGAGGAGAGATTTACGTTTGCCCGTGATGAAGATAAAAGCCGGCACGATCAAAAATCTTATTTTGTTATCATTGGTAGCTTTCGCAACAGGGACAATGCTGAGCGGTTCAAGGAAACCATTCGAATGAAAGGGTTTGAACCTGTTATTTTGCTAAGCGAGACAGGCTTGCATCGTGTTTCTGTTGATTCCTACAGAATGGAAAATGATGCCAGGGCCAGAATCATGCAGATTCGTTCCAAGTTTGAAGAGCATGCAGATACCTGGCTGTTGATCAGGAAATAAACCCCCAAAAAAAAGAGCCGGATATCACATCCGGCTCTTTCACAATAAGCACCAATCAAAAAAGACTCTCTGTACTTTTTTCCCTTCTTTTTCTCTTTATTTAGTGATAGATTGAATCATCTTTTCACTATCAGCCGAGGCAATTCCCATTACATCTGCAATGGTTCCGCCCATCATATTTCCCATCATGGCTGTGTTCATCCAGGATACGTATGTTTTGCCGTCTGATTTCTCATAGATTGAAACTCTACAGGGCATCATGCTCGAAACAATTCTTTCCTGGTCCAGTTTCAGAATTTCATAGGCATGATCGGGGTGACATAATTCAAAAACCTTCATGCTGGCTACCTTGTATCCATTAACATGCATGGTCTCTTTCATGTCATGCACGGTAGGAATCTTCCAACCCATATCTTTGGCTGTTTGCTCAAATACCTGAACGGATTGCTCAAAATTGTATTTGCTCTCTGCTTCTTTCAGCATCATGCCCGGGGCTGCTTTGTAGGCCAGCAATGATGTAAGTAAAATTCCTGCTACGATTCCTCCCAATACGAATAAAATGTTTGTTCTTGTCATGATTAAATATTTTTTAATGATTGATATAAATAAGATTGTACAAGTTGAATTTCTGTGTTACGGTACTTTCTTTTCCATTTCCATGCCATGAGTCATAAAAGAAAGTAAACCAGGGTTATACGTTGTTTTTGCGTTCTGTTATTATTGCAATAGTTAACACTTTTGTTAACAAAAAACCATTAACTTTGCTAACCATGTGTTAACTTATTGTATCATGTTTACCGATTTCAGAACACTTGCCGAAACTTTGCCCTGTGGTCTTATCATAGCCGATAAAGCGATGAATATTGAGTTTATCAATGATTTTGCCCGAAGCAAAATACTGGCTCTTCCGCAGGACTATCAACCCTCCAATCTCAACGATTACACCTTTTTTACCACCGATATGCGCAGGTTTGATATGGACAGTTGCATGCGCAGTATGGTAGAAGCAGGAAAACGTACTTTTCACAAAACCTTACTTGTTAAGAGTGGTAAGCAGGAAAAACTGGTGTACTTTTCTGTGAACACTTTCGTTCAGAAGGGGAAAAAGGATCTGTTCCTGTTTAACATAACTGATATTTCTGATGAAATGGACTGTATCACGCATTCTCCCGGTACTTTTGGCAAGGGAGAATACATGATCAGAAACAAAATCATCGGTAATGATCAGAAGATGCAGGAGATATACAGGATGATATCGCTGGCAGCAGATTCAGAGGTGAATGTGCTGGTGCAGGGAGAAAGCGGGACGGGAAAAGAACTTGTGGCAGATGCTATTCATGGGCTTTCGGATCGGAAAAATGGCCCTTTGGTAAAAGTAAACTGTTCTGCATTTTCAGAAACGCTGCTGGAGAGTGAACTATTTGGTCATGTAAAAGGATCATTTACAGGAGCTTACAAAGACAAGCCGGGGAAATTTGAAATGGCCAATGGCGGCACCATATTTCTTGACGAAATTGGTGAAATCAATCAGAGTATACAGGTCAAGCTTCTGAGAGTTATCCAGGAAAAGACCATCGAGAGGGTGGGGGATAACAAATCGGTGAAAGTGGATATGCGCATTGTAGCTGCCACCAACAAAAACCTGCGTGAGCTTATTAAAAAAGATATTTTCAGAGAAGACTTGTTTTACCGGCTGAATGTTTTCAATATCTTCATGCCCTCATTGCGCGAAAGGCATCTGGATATTCCTTTACTGGTAGATTACTTCATAGAAAAATTCAATACTCAAACCGGCAAAAAGGTAAAAGGTGTAAATCGTGACTCCCTAAAGCTAATGATGGAATATCCCTGGCCCGGCAATATCAGGGAGTTGCAGAATGCCATTGAGCATGCTTTTGTGCTGGTAAACGGAAATATCATTGAGATGGGGGATCTGCCTCTTGAGCTGCAAAGCTATTCCCCTGCCCGGCGGGAGCCGGTAACCCAATCCGGAGAGCAAAATCTTTCTGCTTCTGTTTATTATGCTGAGAGTTTTAAAAACAAGCAAAGTGGAAGGCTTAAAATCAATCGTGAGCAATTGATGGGAGTTTTGGAGATGCATGACTTTAATCAGACAAAAACTGCAGAATTTTTGGGTATTAGCCGTGTTGCCCTCTGGAAAAAGATCAAAAAGTTCGAAATATGAATACAGGAAATATTGCCCTGATTTATACCCTGATGTTTTTTCTTGTCTTTACAACATTGGTTGAGGGATAAAAGCTTTCCATGTAATCCAGTACCATTTTATTGAATCGCACTTTGTCTTGCTCATGAAAGTCCACTTCAATGGGTACATAATACACCGGAAGGTTTTTAATGATATTGGATAGTTCCGGTTTGCGCAGGCGCATACTATCTTTCTCAGTGGTGATAATCACTTTGTTGCCACTGTATGTTTCCCTGAAACTGTTGACAAAGGCATCCAGCTCCTTAACTGAAAACTGATGATGATCTGCAAAACTAAAGACTTTTAATTCGGAGCATAGCCTCTTCAGGTGCTCTGCCAATGGAGTAGGGTTGGCAATGCCGGTTATGAGAAAAATGGTTTTGGCCTTTTGAAGTTTTTCTGTTCGTGCATAATTGGTTACTGGCACCCAATTTCCGTATTTGATATAAGAAAAGAAAATGTTCTTGATTTTGTATTTTTCCAGTTCTGTAAGGATAAGCTTTTTGTCGAGAGGTGAAAAAACACTGGGTGTTTTGGTCACAATCAAAGCGTCGGCTCTTTGGGCACCCCGGCGAAATTCACGCAGATTGCCCGTGGGAAGCATATAGTTATGGGTAAAAATTTTGTGGTAATCAGTAAGCAATATATTCAAACCCGGTTTTACATAACGATGCTGAAAAGCGTCATCCAGCAGGATAACCTGGTTTGAGGGTTTCTCATGGAGGATGCGTTTGATTCCTTTTCTTCTGCTTGCGCAAACAGCCACGTGGATTTCGGGATGTTTTAAAAAAATCTGCAAAGGTTCGTCGCCGATCTGGCTTACGGTTGACCGGGCATTTGCCACCTGGTATCCTCTTGTTTTTCTTTTGTATCCTCTGCTGAGCGTAGCCACCTTAAAACGGTTTTTCAGCAATTGAGTCAGGTATTCGATGTGCGGAGTTTTCCCTGTTCCACCGGTACTGAGATTGCCAACTCCTATAACCGGATGGTCAAAAGATTTGGAGGGTAGAATTCCCCAGTCGAAAAATTTGTTTCGCAAATGGGTAATGCAACCGTAAAGCAAGGAAAAGGGAAAAAGGATTATCCTGATTACATTCATGGTTCAAATTTATAAAATGATAACAATTCCAACAACCGTAATTCACTTATTTTTAGTTTAGTACAAGGCATTTCCTGCCTGCAGCAGTTTTTAACAGAATGTTTTCCTCTGTTTAAGTCAAAAAGAATCAGAAGGATAGAATAAATTTCTGCACATTACTGCCATGAAGGAGGGTGATCTTTTATAAATATTTGGGAAAATATATAGAGTTTGAAGGCTTTTCTTTACCTTAGCAACAATTAATCAATAGGGATATGAAGCTAAAAGAGATTTTGAACGTTTTTGAAGAGCAGGCCCCTTTCTCACTGCAGGAAAGTTATGACAATTCGGGAATACAATATGGAAATCCTGAACAGGAAGTTAAGCGGGGACTGGTATGCATTGACATTACCGAACCTATTGTTGAAGAGGCTATCAGCAAGGGATGCGATCTTATCATTTCCCATCATCCATTGATATTCAAGGGGCTGAAATCTCTCGACGGGAGTCACTATACTCAACGGGCACTTATCAAAGCCATTAAAAATGACATTTGCCTGGTGTCAGTTCATACCAATCTGGACAGTGTTCTTGCAGGTGTGAACCAGAAGCTTGCCCTTAAAATCGGACTGGAAGATTTGAAAATTCTTGATACCAGGAGGGGGTTGTTGAAAAAGCTGGTTGTTTTTTGTCCCACTGACCAGGCGGAAATGGTGCGCAATGCAATTTTTGCTGCGGGAGCAGGGCAAATCGGTGAATATGACTGTTGTAGTTTTAATCTGGAAGGAACAGGAAGTTTCAAAGGGGGAGATAACACCAACCCCTTTGTTGGAGCAAAGGGAGAGGTCCATTTTGAAAAAGAGGTCAGGATAGAAACCATTCTCCCGGGATATCTTCAGGGGAAAGTGTTAAAAGCGATGATTGATGCGCACCCCTACGAAGAAGTAGCGTATGATCTTTATCCCCTTGACAATACTTTTGACAAGACAGGAATGGGTATGGTAGGCCAACTGCCCCAACCAATGGAGGAAGCTGCCTTTCTTGCCATGCTCGGCGATGAACTGGGATGTCCGGCCATCAGGCACAGCCCTTTCGTTGGAAAGAGCATCAGTAAAGTGGCTGTTTGCGGTGGAAGTGGAAGTTTTTTAAGAGATAAAGCCATGGCAGCAGGTGCTGATGCATTTGTTACCGCTGATGTAAAGTATCATGACTTTTTTGATGTGGAAGGAGTCATGCTTTTGGCCGATGTAGGACATTATGAAAGCGAACAATTCACCAAAGAAATTTTGTATGAAATAGTTACTGAAAAATTTACTAACTTTGCACTCCTTATTTCTGACCAAAGTTCAAACCCGGTCAGGTATTTTAAATAGAGATTCAATTAGAGATCCCATAAAATCTATTTCGCTCATGGCTAAAGCAAAAGCATCTTCAAAAAAGCAAGAAGAACCCTTCATTACCGAACCTGAAATTGTAACCACAACATCCGCAATGGATCAACCTGTTGAAGACAGTATTGAATCCGCCATAAGGAAAAAACTTGTAAGCCTTTACACGCTGCAACTTATCGATGCGCAAGTTGATAAAATCAGAAATATCAGGGGTGAACTTCCTCTTGAAGTTCAGGACCTGGAAGATGAAATAGAAGGTCTTGAAACCCGTATCGCTAAATTCAACCAGGAGCTCTCTGATTTGCAGATGGAGATTACCCGCAAGCAAAACAGCATCAAAGAAAGTCAGGAGCTGGTTAAAAAATATGAAGCACAACAGATGAATGTGCGCAATAACCGCGAATATGACTCTTTGAGCAAGGAAATTGAATACCAGAAGCTTGAGGTTCAACTTGCAGAGAAGAAAATCAATGAGTTTGAAGCTTCTATTCTAAGCAAAAAAGAAATTCTGGAGGTTTCGTCCAATGAACTGGTCGAGCGTAAAAATGACCTTGATATCAAAAACAGTGAGCTTAAGGATATTATTGAAGAAACCCAGAAAGAGGAAGACCTGTTAAGGGAAAAATCGGAAGTGCAGAAAAAGAATATTGATGAAAGGTTGCTGACTGCATACAAGAGAATTCGTGAAAATGCACGCAACGGTCTTTCTGTTGTTCCGGTTGAAAGGGATGCCTGTGGAGGTTGCTTCAACAAAATCCCCCCACAGCGACAACTGGACATCAGGCTGAACAAAAAAATAATTGTTTGTGAGTACTGCGGAAGGGTTCTTGTTGATCCTGACATTGTAGCGGAGATTTCAATATAACTCACATCCTTCTTAAAATAAAAAACGGGCAGATTTTTCGAATCTGCCCGTTTTTATTTTGGAGGGTTATTTTATGTGGATCTGTTAAAATCTGAATCCAACTGTCATCATAAAGCCCTGATGCGTGTAGTCATAATTTACAGGTGCTGCTCTGTTTCCTGTAAAGTTGTAATACTGGAAGAAATCTTCTGAGTATTGTGTAATAAAATATCCAAAGTCAACAAAATAGCTGCTTTCCCTGATGCCAATACCTGCGCTGATGGTTGTCTTCTCCAGGTTGTTGATTCCTGACTCATAAGGATTGGTATTCAAAGCATATCCGGCACGCAGAATGATAGGATTAAGCCTGTATTCGCCCCCAACCCTGATGTTGTGTTGTGCCTGGAAATTGTTTCTTATATTGCTGTTTTCTTGCGTGTAAAGGTCTCTCTTACTGCGCAGGCGCATTTGAGTATAATCTGCGTATTCGTAGTCAAAGCTAAGCAACCCTGCCGTGCCAAATACCAGCCCCAGGCTGCCAATCATCTTCATGGGTGTATTCAGTTCATATTCGGAGAGCAACCGGGGTGAAGTGCTTTCTCTCTTTCCGAAGTTTACCAGGTTAGACTTCATGTGTGTCCTCCATTCATCTTCCAGGGTGTAAAAGGTAGGGGTGTGCAGTGCTGCGCCTATGCGAATCATGTCCGTTGCCCGGTATATGGCCCCGATTTTAAAATTGAAACCTCTTCCTGTGGTTTTCAGATTTTCACCAAACTCCAGTGAGTTGAACTCACTGTCGATACCTGTAGAATTTTCTTCTGTGAAGGTGTAGTCTTCTTCGAAGTTTACAAAAGGTAGTCCAAATGTTGCACCCAGGTAAAGCCGGTTGCTGTAATTGGCACCCATGGTAAAGGCAAGTTCCCTTATAGAACCGCTGGTGTTGGTAATTCTTCGTTGCAATACATTGTTGGGCATGTCAATGAAATAGGTATCGTTGATGCTGTCAAGGCCCAGCAGCCATGTATCCCAGGCCAGTCCGGTAGTGTAATTGTCAAGAAACGTATTGGGATGTTGTGAGCTTGCCCAGTTGG
Organism: Bacteroidota bacterium; assembly: GCA_007694165.1. GTDB lineage: Bacteria > Bacteroidota > Bacteroidia > Bacteroidales > UBA7960 > SKVR01. The sequence continues at coordinate 11,254 of RECE01000211.1, read as the reverse complement.
TTTCCCGATTGGCCTTCCACAGAAATTCACTCATGAGTGAGTTGCCGGGATTAAATCCTTCATAAATGCGCCTGTTGTTGAAATTGGCCAGCTGGTTGAGTCCAAACCCGAACTGAAAGCCCATCCAACCCGATTCTTTCAACTGGTCGGGGTCATTGAAGGCAAAGACGAGGCCAATGTTACTCAAAGCGAAATCATAGTTGATATCTTCTTCGGAGGTTCCCATGAATTCGGAGCCTACCCGTGTAAAGTTGAAGCTTGGTGTAATGGTAAATTCGCTGCTTCTGTAAACGGCGATTCCGGCAGGGTTGGTGCTTAGGGTTGAAAAGTCACCGCCCAATGCTCCAAAGGCACCGCCAGTACTGACAAATCTTGCTGTTCCACCAGGGTTGACCAGTGAAAACCTGAGCGCGTCGATTTCATTTTGTGCTTGAAGCTGTAACAGGGTTGCAGCAAGAAGGAATATAAAAAAATTTATCCGTTTCATATCGTTGATTTTTATGGTTTGGGATGTTTGAGATTTGTTTTGCCTGGTTGTTTTTGAAATTAGCACATAAATTTATTAAGATACACAGGTAGTGCATTCATTGAATTTGTTGATCAAAGGAGTCGTATATTATAAAGCCCCCGAAATGGGAATTTGCGGGGGCTTTACAATATGAATGGTTTTGTTATCTTCTGTTGCTTGAAGAAGAACTTCTTGAAGAGCTGCCAGAACTTGAACCACTGGAGCGTGACGGAGAAGAGCTTCGTACTCCTGAACTACCTGAGGATCCTCTTGAAGGTGAGGAGGAACCTACATTGGAAGGAGTGCTTCTTTGCGGACTCCGCGAAGGTGCTGCCTGAGGCCTCTGGTTATTGGAAGGTCTCTGCTGCGGAGCAGCCTGTGGACGGGTCTGTGAAGGCGTTCTCTGAGGTGCTGCCTGTGGTCGGGTTTGTGAAGGCGTTCTCTGCGGAGCAGCCTGTGGTCGTGTTTGCACAGGCCTTTGCTGAGGCGTTGCCTGTGGCCGGGCCGGTTCATTGCCCTGTGGCCTTACCTGGGGAGCGGCTTGCGCATCCCTGCCGGTTGCTGCAGGTCTTTGCTCGCTTGCAGGTCTTCTGTACTCCTGGTTAGAGCGAGGTTGCTGCTGGCTCGGGCTGGTATAGGTTCTTGGACGTTGGCCTGGCTGTACTGACTGACCATCTCTTTCCTGCGGCGCTTCAGGTCTTGTATACCTGGGTGCCTGTGCTTCCCTTTGTTGGGGAGTTGTCGGTGCTGCATAATCCTGTGGTCTGCGCTGAGGCTCATATTGTGCAGGTCTTCTTTGCTCTCCTGATTGCTCTCTGGTTTCAACAGCAGGTCTTTGTGCAATCTGACCGGACCTTTCGGCTTCAATGCTTTGGGGTCTTGATGATTCATGCATCTCTGCAGGAGCCGCAGTTCTGGCATCCTTAGTGCGGGAGGATTCAATACCCGCTTGCTCTCTTCCTTGTATTCTGCCTGTTTCAGAAACGGATTGTTTTGTTCCGGCAGAGCCGTATCTTCCGTCTGTTCTTAATTCTCCTATACTGGAGCTGCTTCCGGAAGGTCTTCTGGCGCCTGTTGTTACACCCTGACCATAATAGTTGTAGTCAATGTAGGGATAACCATAGCCACCCCAGTGACTGTAATTTCCAACCCAATATCCATGGTGATATCCTGCCCAGTAGCCATGAAAGTGACCGGCCCAGTAGCTACCCCAGGGATGGCCATATCCCCATCCATATCCGTAATGTGCCCATCCCCAGGGACGATGTCCCCATCTGTAGTATTGAGAAGGGAAAAACAGTAAATTATAACCCATATAGATAGAGGTTCCGTAATAATGAGGGTTGTAATTGTACCAGTACATATTGGTGAAAAAGGGGTCATAATATCCAAAAGCTGCCCAGCTGTGGTGGAATCTTCTGATACGTGAGCTGTAGGAGTAGTCGTGGTAGCCATCCATGTAGAAATTCTGGATTACATAGACATTTCCTTCCTCATCGTAATAAGTTTCGGTTTCAACAGGTTCATCAGCATAAGCATAGTTTTCCTGCTGATATTCCTGTTCGTACTGCTGGTTGTAGTTTCCTGCAGGTTTGCTTCCGCTTGCAGCATTTACCTGCACAACAGCAGCGCTGGCCTGGTGCGCATCCTGAGCGGCCATTTCAGCATTGGTGCGGCTGTAGTAGATGTCGTCGTGCACATTGGCAGTCTGGTAAGTTGAAGAACAACCTGCCAGGAATAAAGCCATCAGGACGCTTAATTTGAGATAGGTTTTCATAATGATACTCCTCCTTGTGATTTTATGTATAAAATTTGTAATGCACTTTGCAATAAACAGAAAGAGATTTGTTGATAATTATTTCTTAAATTTGCCCATCTTTCTGTATTAGTAAAACATCAAATTTTATACCAACTACATTGTTATGGCAAAAGATTTTTCAACCCGCGAAGAGAATTATTCCAAATGGTACAACGACATTGTCCAGAAAGCTGACTTGGCGGAGAGTTCAGCAGTTCGGGGCTGTATGGTAATTAAACCCTATGGCTACGCAATCTGGGAGCGCATGCAGGGTGCTCTGGACAAAATGTTTAAGGATACCGGGCATTCCAACGCATACTTTCCAATTTTCATACCAAAGTCGTTTTTTAGCAAAGAAGCTGCTCATGTGGAGGGTTTTGCCAAGGAATGTGCAGTGGTAACGCACTACAGGTTGAAGAGTTCGCCAGACGGAAAAGGAGTGGTGGTGGATGAGGATGCCAAACTGGAGGAGGAGCTGATTATTCGCCCCACCTCAGAAACCATTATCTGGGATACTTACCGCAACTGGGTGCAGTCGTATCGCGATTTGCCCATTCTTGTCAATCAGTGGGCCAATGTGGTAAGATGGGAAATGCGAACAAGAATGTTTTTGCGTACAGCCGAATTTCTCTGGCAGGAAGGTCATACTGCTCATGCAACCAAAGATGAAGCTTTGTTTGAAACAAGGCAAATGCTCGATGTATATGCTGATTTTGCGGAAAACTTTATGGCTGTTCCGGTTTTGAAAGGGGTGAAATCTGAAAATGAAAGATTTGCCGGGGCATTGGAAACTTTTTGTATCGAAGCATTGATGCAAGATGGTAAAGCACTTCAGGCAGGTACATCACACTTCCTGGGTCAGAATTTTGCCAAAGCCTTTGAGGTGAAGTTTACCAATAAAGAAGGTAAGCAGGAGTATGTATGGGCAACATCATGGGGCGTTTCTACCCGGCTGGTGGGCGCTCTTATTATGGCTCACTCCGATGACAATGGACTGGTACTTCCTCCCAAACTTGCACCCACACAGGTTGTAATAATCCCCATTTATAAAAACCAGGAACAGTATGATCTGGTTTGCGCCAAGGCAAAGGAAATAAGGGACCAGATTCAGGAAAGAGGAATCAGGGTTAAGCTCGACGACAGAGATACACATAAACCCGGATGGAAATTCAATGAATATGAATTTAAAGGGGTTCCCCTTCGCATTGCCATCGGTCCAAGGGATGTTGAGAATAATACCGTTGAAATGGCTCGCAGGGATACCCTGGAAAAGGGATTCTATCAGCAGGCTGACCTGGTGAATAAAATCGAACATCTGCTTGAAAATATCCAGGACAACCTCTACCAGAAAGCCTTGTCATTCAGAGACTCAAGAACTTTTTATGCGGATACCTGGGAAGAATTCAACACCCTTCTGGATGATAAAGGTGGGTTCATTTATGCTCACTGGGATGGTACTGCCGAATCCGAACAAAAAATCAAGGAGGAAACCAAAGCAACCATTCGTTGCATTCCTCTTGATAATAAGCAGGAAGAAGGAAAATGCATCTATTCGGGCAAGCCTTCCTCGCAGCGTGTAGTATTTGCCAGAGCCTATTAGAAATCATTCAATTCAGTGGATGCGGTCCTGATGATTGTTGAATTGCAGGTTTCGGTAAATCATACGCTTTTGATAAAAACAAACAAGATTTTTTCCTCCGTGCATCCTTAACATGGAAAAAATATTTTTGCAAAAAGTTCGTTATCTTTGAAGTTGTAAAATTCCGTTTACTTTAATATGACAATCCACTCTGAACACATAAACATATGAAGTTTTTAATTTTTTCTATCCTTTTGTTTTTTGGAATATCTGAGGTCTGTGCACAGGAGAAGTCCGGGCGGCATTATGTAAAGCAGGATGAAAGCGTTGACAAACTCATTTCTTCTTTTCGTCAACATAACAGAAACAGAGGGATGCAGGGATTCAGGGTGCAGGTTTATACAGCATCAGGAAATCGTTCCAAGTTGCTTACCGACAGGGTAAAGGCTGAGTTTGATGCAAAGCACCCTGGTGTTCGGTCGTATATCACCTATGATGAGCCTTATTACAAATTGCGTGTGGGTGATTTTCGCAGCAGGCTGGAAGCCCAGCAATTCCTCAGAAGAATTTCATCTGACTATATCTATGCAATTGTAGTTGTAGACAGAATTAATCTCCCGAGATTGAGAATTGATGATGAGCAGACCACCGGAGAATCAGCCCCGTCAGCAGAATAGTGTATTGCACAAAAACCCAATGGGGTGATATAACAACAAAATAAAAAAAGCTGTCTGTTGCAATAACAGGCAGCTTTTTTTTGGGAAAGAGAAAATGATTTAATTCTTATCTATAGCATTAAGGTCTTCAAATGCACCTTTCAATCTTTCTTTCATGGCTTCTTCTGACTTTCTGAGCCATGCTCTTGGGTCATAGAATTTTTTGTTGGGTTTGTCAGCCCCTTCCGGGTTGCCAATCTGGCCTTGCAGGAAGCCTTCGTTCTTCTTGTAATAGTTTAAAATTCCTTCCCAGAAAGCCCACTGCGTATCGGTATCAATATTCATTTTAATCACACCATAAGAAATGGCTTCTCTGATTTCTTCCCTTGACGAACCGCTGCCTCCGTGGAAAACAAAATTCACAGGTTTGGGAGCCGTACCAAACTTCTGCTCGATATAATTCTGTGACTTGATGAGGATCTTGGGTTCCAGTCTTACATTTCCGGGCTTATATACCCCGTGAACATTTCCAAAGGAAGCAGCAATGGTGAATTTGTCTGAAACTTTGTTGAGTGCTTCATACATTTGTGCCACTTCTTCGGGTTGGGTGTAAAGTTTGGAGCTGTCAATATCGGTATTGTCCACCCCGTCTTCTTCACCACCGGTTACACCCAGCTCAATTTCCAGGGTCATACCGATTTTGCTCATTCTCTCATGGTATTTTACGCAAATTTCAATGTTCTCTTCCAGGGGCTCTTCTGAGAGGTCAAGCATATGAGAACTGAAAAGTGGCTTTCCAAATTTTTCAAAATGCTCCTCTGATGCCTCCAGGAGGCCATCAATCCAGGGGAGAAGTTTTTTTGCAGCATGGTCGGTGTGCAGAATAACCCTTACTCCATATAACTCTGCCATCATCGCCACATGTTTTGCACCCGAAATAGCTCCCGCGATAGCTGCTTTCTGATTTTCATTGGGAAGACTCTTTCCTGCATAAAAATGAGCACCACCGTTGGAGAATTGAATTATCACCGGTGAGTTGACCTCCCTGGCTGTTTCCAGCACAGAGTTGATAGTATTGGTTCCGGTTACATTTACAGCCGGTAAAGCAAATTGATGCTCTCTGGCTATTTTTAGTAATTCCTGAACCTGATCTCCGGTAACAACTCCCGGTTGAATGTTTTTCATTAAGTTAGCTGCCATTGTTATCGTTTTAAGATTTATAATTAAACATACTATTGAGGTTTTTCATGCCTTTTTTCCGTGGTTCAAAATTACAAAAATTGAGGCAGATAAACATTACATAGTCAAAATTGATTGGTTTCCTTTTCATTTTCAACAGGTTGTATTTAAATCAGCGCCATGGCTAAAGGCTGAAAAACCAGTAATTCACCCATTTCTGGGGTTGGAGTGATCGTTATTTTGGGAATACGACCCAACGTTTTTTGAAGAATTATTGCTAACTTGCAGTGCGAAACGAAAATATACACTTTAGAAAACAGGGGGTTCCTTTACTATTATGGCAAAGGTTTTAATTGTTGATGACGACGTTAATTTTTGCGTTATTTTAAAATCCTATCTGGGAAGAAAAGGGTATGAGGCTGATGAAGCCTATACCTGCAATGATGCTTTGCGTTTGTTGCAAAAGAATGGGTATGATGTGGTATTGACTGATTTTCGTTTGCCCGACAAAAATGGTCTGGAGCTGCTCAAAGAGATCAAAGATAAAAATTCAGATGCTGTTGTAATTCTGATGACAGCCTATGCTGACATTAGAATGGCAGTTAAAGCCATAAAATTAGGCGCATTCGAATATGTAACCAAGCCGGTTAATCCCGAAGAGATTCTGATGTATATTAAGAAGGGGATGGGCAGGCAACCCTCTCTGGAAACCCCGGGGCACGCAGAAAAGACTGTAATCAACAGCAAAGGTAATTTGGAATATGTATATGCCTCGAGCAAGGAGTCAAGGGCTATACATGATTACATAGCGCTTGTTTCGCCAACAGATATGTCTGTGATTATCCAGGGTGAAAGTGGAACAGGAAAAGAATATATTGCCCGGAAAATTCATGAGCAAAGCAAAAGAAAGTCTCATCCTTTTGTGGCTATTGACTGTGGTTCCCTTTCAAAAGAGCTGGCAGGGAGTGAATTCTTCGGCCATATAAAGGGTTCGTTTACCGGTGCTCTGAATGATAAGACCGGGCAGTTTGAGGCCGCCAACAAAGGTACCCTGTTTCTTGATGAGATAGGAAACCTTTCTTATGAGGTACAGGTAAAGCTCCTGCGTGCCATACAAGAAAGGAAAATAAGGAAAATAGGTAGCAATAAAGACATTTCCGTTGATGTGCGCCTTATCACCGCCACCAATGAAGACTTGCGTGAATCGGTAAGGAGGGGGGCGTTCAGGGAAGACCTGTATCATCGCCTCAATGAATTCTCGGTGCATGTGCCACCGCTGAGAGAACGCAAAGAAGATATTACTGTTTTTATCAACTTCTTCCTTGAAAAAGCCAACCAGGAGCTTGATAAAAAAATTGAAATTATTCCCGGTAATATCATGGACTCATTTTGGGCTTACCCCTGGCCAGGCAACATTCGTGAGGTGAAAAATGTGGTCAGAAGAGCCGTTCTCCTTTCTAAAGGAAATGAACTCAGTGTAATGTCATTGCCCGAGGAGATTCCGCTTTACATGAATAGAAAAGAAAAGATAACAGAATCTCTTGGAAATGATCTGAAGAGCCAGACAGAGAAAACGGAAAAGGAATTGATCATTGCAACCTTGCAAAAGGCAAAATTCAATAAGTCAAGGGCGGCTAAAATTCTCAATATCGACAGAAAAACGCTTTACAATAAAATCAAACTCTATGGAATATCCGGAAGTTGATTGAGGAAAGTGTGGAATTGTACTTTTTCTGTGTATATAATCCCTTGATTCCCCACTTTTGTGTGTAAAAGTTCTACACTTTTTGTGCCTATGGGTAGGTTGGAATATGCTTCACCAAAAACCGCAAAACATAAAATGCATATAATCAGTATTTTGAGAATTCAGGAGGTCAGCCTGGGTTCTTTGGCACGTTTTTTACACTAGTTAAAGTGAATTTATGATTCAATAAGGATTTCCCCCTAATTACATAAATTTCCCTTTTGTTTTCCTATGCCGGCAGTTCCCCGCTGCCGGCTTCCTCTTTTTTATGGGGTCATGTTGTTTCTGCGCTTTTGAATATAATGTTCTGAAGTAGCTTGTTCCTTGCTAACCCATAAATTTTTATACTCCCAGCTGCGCCCGTGGATGTAATTATACTAATTTTGTTTGGCTCGAATTGGCAGCAATGTTTCTTGTTGTATAAATTGATGCTTGTGCATTTTCGATAAATTCTCAATGACTTAACAAATACTTCGGTACTATGAACAACCTAACTTTAATCGGTCAGAAGCTTTTCCGCAACGGAATATGCATGGTAAATGGGCTAATAATTCAAACACCTGCCCGTTTTACAGTCCTTGCGGCTTTTATATTATTTGCCGTTGCATGCGGCCCCCAGCAGCAGGACGTTGAGCGTCTGGAACAAGAGAATGAAGAACTAAGGACCCGCATAGAGCAAAATGCTGAAAATGTGGAAACCTATTTCTCTGATCTTAACGAAATTGAGAACAACCTGAGATTGATCAAAGAAAGAGAGAGCATCATTACCGGCAGAACTTCAGATGGTGTTGAGCTGGGACAGAATCAACAGGATCGAATCAACGAGGATATTAAGCTTATCGGTGATTTGATGGAGAAGAACAGGGTTTTGATTGCCAATCTCAATAGCCGATTGCGAAATGCTGACACACGGATTGCCGGATTTGAAAGCACGATCGAGCGGTTGAATAAAACCATCGAGGAAAAGGAAATTGAAATTTCGTTGCTCAGAGACCAGCTTGCCAACATGAACTTCCAGGTGGATATGCTGACAGCCAAAGTTGACACCCTTGAGCAGGAAGCTCGCGAGAAAAGTCGTTTGCTGCAACAGCAAACCATCGAACTTAATACCGCCTATTATGCCATTGGCTCACGCAAGGAGCTTACCGACAACAGGGTTATCTCAAGAGAAGGGGGTTTCCTGGGTATTGGCAGAACCGAGCGCATGAAGGCCGATTTTAACCATGACTTTTTTACCCGTATAGATATTACCCGTGACTTTGAGATTACCATCATTGGCGACCGCCCCCAGATTATTTCAACACATCCGGACGGATCGTACCAGATGAAAACTGAAGATGGTGAGCGCTGGCTGGAAATAACCAACCCTGAAGCTTTCTGGTCCGCTTCCAGGTATCTGGTGATTCAGATACGATAGTAATGATAAGGTAGCAATCCTGATAAAGAAAAAAGGGGAAGTCTGGCTCAAAGACTTCCCCTTTTTTACTAAAACCCGTTGAGCTCCATGGTAACTGTGGGTATCAGCAACAGGAACCCTAAAATGATTAAGGTAACAATCAACGGCCAAACCCATCTTACCCACTTGTGATAAGGTATGCGGGCGATACCCAAAACCGCTATCAATACCCCTGAAGTGGGGGTTATCATATTGGTGAACCCGTCTCCAAATTGAAATGCCATTACCGTAGCCTGTCGTGAAATGCCTATCAAATCGCTGAAAGGTGCCATGATGGGCATAGTGATGGCCGCTTTGGCCGAACCTGATGGGATAACGATATTCACAATGGTTTGTATAATATACATTACACCCACCGAAGCCACATTCCCAAAGTTCCCCATCGCTTTTGACAATCCGTAGAGAATGGAATCTATGATGCCGCCATCAGACAAAACAACGATAATGCCACCTGCAAGGCCAACAATAATGGCTGCCGACATAATATCTTTGACCCCTTCCAGGAAGAGTATGGCAATTTCATCTGCAGTTTTATTAATGGATAAGCCGCTGGCAATGCCCATGGCCAGGAAGAGCGTGGCAATTTCCATTACGTACCAGTCATAACCCATTACGCCTACTATCAGAAATACAATGGTATAACCCAAAAGTAGCAGGATAAAAAAGTGTACCGACTTTTTCAGCGACAGTATGCCAAGGATAGCGAAGAGCGCAGTAAAAAATGGAAGCACATAAAACCCAAAGGATGAATTCCCAACGGTCATAACGGTATACGGGTAAATGAATGAAAAGGTGGTAAGGGTTGCAAGTATTATCCCATACACCCACCACGCAATTGAAGGGGTATAATAGGTAACATCGGTGCTCTCTGACTCTTCTCGTTTGCGCCAGTAGGAGTCTTCTTCATACATGATGGAAGATTGGGGTTTGTTTCGGATTTTCTTTGCATAGCGCAGCACAAAAGCGATTCCTACAATGTTGATTACCAGCCAGGCAAACATCCGGTATTCTATGCCTGAAAACAGGGGCAGATCTGCCAACCCCTGTGCAATGCCTATGGTAAACGGGTTGAGGATAGCTCCGGCAAACCCAAGATGGGCAGCCACATACACCATTGAAACCCCCATCAGGGAGTCATAACCCATGGAAATGGCAAGAGGAATGAGTATAATTACAAATGCAATGGTTTCTTCGCTCATGCCAAAAACTGCCCCGAAAATGCTGAACATGATCATGATCAGTACAATTATCACATTGTCTACACCCAGCCATCTCATCAGGCCATTGTTTTCAAGTTTTTTCGTGAATTTAAGAAAAGCAAAAATCCCCACATCTATCGCCTTGCTTTTGTTCATGATCCAGAAGGCTCCACCAATCATGAGAATGAATACGATGATATTGCTTTGTTTTACAAAACCATTAAACAGGGCAGAAAAAACCTGCCAGGTCTGAACATTGCTGTTAAATTCTGCTGCTGCTGCCTCGGGAAGGTTTTCTTCATAGAAAAATACCATTCGGCTTTGCTCCCTGCCATCCACCAGGGTAGTTACTTCAACATATTTTCCGGGAGGAATAAACCATGTGAGGATAGCAGATATAACGATGATTCCAAAAACAATTACGTAAGTGTGGGGAACTTTTTTTAACATGAAAAAGAGTATTTGAGGTTAATTTACAGTTCAAATTTTTCGCCGGATAAATATATGTCAATTTTTAGGTTTCTTGCACCCAATTTGTTGTTTTGTTCAAAAAAAGAGCGGTCAGGGTTGGAGAAAACCATCACCTGGGCGCTGCCAACTACTTCTGCCTGGTTTCCCCGCACCAGAATAGCAGTGGATTCATCAATGCCAATACCCATCAGTTCGGGGTTTTCAATTACAGCTGTAAAAAGTCTGTTGTGTCTGCTTCTCCAGATAAAATGCTGGTCGATGATTGCCGATGTAAGAAAGCCCAGCCCCCTGCCAAGTTCCAGGTTTTCAGATTCAATGGTGCGAAAGGTTGCGGTGTAATCAGGGTAGCGCAATTCGTTGCCGGTAATCATTTGTTTGCTCATTACGGCTGCTCCTGCACTGGTACCCGCAATCATGGCGCCGTTTTGCCAGGCAGTATGGATGGCTCGCTCAATGTCGGTATCTGCCACAACAGACATGAATTGGTTTTGATCTCCGCCGCTGATGTATATAAGAGAGGCGTTTTTCAGCGAATCAATCCTTGAGGAATCCGGTGTTTCACCAGGCAGAAAATTGAAACCTGTAATTCTGGTGATTCCGGCATTGACAAACTGCTCTGATGACCATATAATGGCAGAGTCGGGCAAGCTGCTCGACATGGGCA
>RECE01000272.1 GCA_007694165.1 Bacteroidota bacterium | reverse complement strand
CAAATTCAGTTCCTTCTCTCCAGCCCGGCCAGTCATCACTATTGGCAAGTTCTTTCCCTACATTGTAAAACAGCCAGAGATTCTGATGCAAACCCCTCCAGTCCCACAATTCATTTATTACATCCTCTGGAGAGTGATACCGGTTCTCCTGATCTTCCTGAACTTTTGCTGCATATTGCTCATTACGACCTATATAATCACTTCCGCTGTTGGCATAGATCATGGGAACCCCTTCCTTAACCAGATTAAAATGGTCGGAGCGATAGAAATAGCCTCTTTCAGGGTATCTCTCCGGAACAAGCACTCTGTCCTGATCGGCTGCATGCCGCGCAAGATAGTCCTGCATCTGGGTCATATTATATCCTATTACTACAATATCATGGGTTGGCCCGTAAACATTGAGCCCATCGATATTAATACCCCCAACTGTTTTTTCCAGCGGGAACAAAGGATTCTGAGCATAATACTGGGAACCGATCAAACCGGATTCTTCAGCTGTAACGGCTATAAATACCACAGAGCGTTTGGGTGCAGGGTCCATTTTAGCAAACTTTTCGGCAATGGCCATGATGGCACCGGTACCTGTGGCATTATCAATGGCTCCATTATAAATCTTAACTCCTTCATCTGTTTCCTCTTTTCCAAGGTGATCCCAGTGGGCCATGTAAATTATGGTCTCTTCGGGACGCTCTGAACCTTCAATATATCCCGCAATATTATAAGAATCTGATTGTGAATATTTAACATCAAAACTGACTGAAACATTCATACCCAGCGAGAAAGGCTGAAAATCGGGACTCAGGGCCATTTCTTTTAATTGCGACAAACCATAAGCTGTCCGGTTGAAAAGTAATGCTGCCGAATTGTTATGCAACCAGCCTTCAACCAATACGGATGGACCGTTATTTCCACCTACTTGATACTGCGGACCTGACCATGAATTTCGAACAACATCCCATCCATAACCTGCAGGGCCGGTTTCATGCACGATCAGCACACCTGCTGCACCCTGGCGGGCAGCTTCTTCGTACTTGTAAGTCCACCGACCGTAATAGGTCATGGCTTTACCCGTAAATAATTCGGGATCTTCCAGTTCATAACCAGGGTCATTTACCAGAACAACAACGGTTTTGCCGGTTACATCCAACCCTTCATAATCATTCCATCCATATTCAGGTGCCACAATGCCATAGCCGGCAAAAATGAGTTCGCTGTCTTCCAGTTTTATATTTTCCTGCAGGCGGGTGGTACCCACAATCATCTCATCTATATAAGAGAATGATAATTCAACATCACCATCAATGCTGCTAATGGAAAGATCTGAAAAGTTACTTCCCGAAATTTCAATCAGCGGAACCGGTTGCCTGAAGCTGTTTCCGACTGCCGGTTTCAAACCCATCCGCCTAAATTCTGCTTCAATAAAAGCTTTGGTTTTTTTACCACCCGGGGTGGTGGGTGCACGACCTTCAAACTCATCGGAGGATAAAGTCCTGACAAAACGTTCATAATTTTCACTGAAAACAGGTATTTCAACGGCTTCTTCCCGCTGCAACCCACAGGCTGCCAATGTAAAAACCATTCCTGATATTAAGAAGCTGAAAAAATATCTCCTCATTGATTTTTTAAACATAATTTTCTGATATTTTGAGTTTGACAACAAATGACCTAACAAAAAACTACAAGGATTGTTGAAAAATCTTCATTTCTTACGCGGTTTTATGTTTTGTTTCCGGATTTATTTTTTGAAAAAGTCATCGCGCATTACACCATAGGCATTGAATGCCTTGCGGGAAGTGAAATATATGGAGAGCGATACACTGATGGTAACGGCTGTGAGAATAGCAAGTATTATGGCTATCTGATATTTTATAGCAGTTTCGGGACTGGCGCCACCGAGTATCTGACCAGTCATCATTCCCGGCAGAGATACAAGACCCATTGTTGCCATACTGGCCATGAAAGGTTTTATTGCTGCCAGCATAGCATCACGAAAAAAGGGCAATAACGCTTCATTCTGTGTGGCCCCCAGTGACAACAGATACAAATACCGCTTCTTATCTTTGCTTATGGACTCATAATAATGAGATATGCCGATTATAGTGCTGTTGAGGGAATTTCCAAGCAGCATTCCACCAATGACCACCAGCAGGCGGGCAGTAAAAATGTTTTCATGATTTACGATCACCTTATTGAAGAACAAAAGCACAATACCTGCCCCGATGAAATAGGAGAGAAATACCGGGCCAAAAAACTTCCGGAATGAGAGTTTGCTGTTGATCATGGCAGAAAAACAGGCAAAAAATATCATCATAATAACCCAGGCTACATTGAGCCATGCATTATCCCACCTGAAAAGGTAAATCAACAGGATAGACATAAGAAAAAGCTGCCCGGTCATACGACCTGTTGCGATAGCAAGTTGCCGGATAATTCCCAGTTTTGCAAACAGGGATAATGCCACGGGAATGACCAGCAACCCGAAGCCTGCAAGAAGGCGCCATATGCTAATATCAGGAACTGCTTCCATGATTACCGAGATTTAAGGTTGGAAAATTCTGCTCATGCCACACACTGTCGTGCGAAGAAATAATAAGTGTTTTGTCTTTCAGTCCGGAAAAATAATCCACAATCAACTCTTTCAGGGGCTGATCAAGAGCGGATGTCACTTCATCCAGCAGATATATCTGCCTGTTCAGCAATAATGTTACAATAATGGCAAACCGCTGCAGTTCGCCGCCTGAGAGTTCTTCCAGATCTTTTTGCATGATGCTGGAGTCCAGGTGAAAATCTGCCAGTAATCCCAACACTTTTTCACGGTCATAGTGGATATGGCGGTTGTTTTTATATTTGAAAACCTCTTTAATGAATTTTTCAGCATTACCCCTTCCGATTTGCATTTCCTGGCTTACATAGGCCATTTTCTGCCGCACCTTCCAAACGTTGTTAAGCGAAAGTTTCTCTCCATCAATAAAAACGTTCCCACTGTCAGGCATCACAAAACCCAGAAGCATGCGTAAAAGGGTGGTCTTGCCACTGCCTGATCCTCCCAAAATCAGTAACCGCCCACCGGCAGGTACCTCAACAGAAAGGTTGTTGAAAAGTTGCTTGCCATCCAGACTCAGAGAAATGTTTTTAAGTTGAATCATTTTTTTTGATTTAGGCTGGAGGGCACATACCAGAATATGATAGCAGCTACCTCCCCAACTTCAACATCTGCCAAACCGGAAATTCAATCTCACTTTCCACTGTAAGCAGGTAAATACCACCCTCAAGGTGTGCAACGTTGACAGTTCTTTGCACATCTCCCTGCTCTGAAACCGGCATTCTTATTACCACCTGCCCGCGGGTGTCGGTAATTAATATATTCACATCTTTCTGGCTGTCGTTTTTAAACTCAACTTGTATTCTGTCAGTGAAAGGATTTGGATAAATTCTGGCAAACAAAGTAGTAAATGTATAGGTGGTACCATATACAGTACCGCCAAGATTGGTAGCATAAGCCCTGAAGTAGTATTCTGTTTCCGGCTCAAGACCTGTTATCATACTTTCAAAACCGCCTTCACCTTCTCCATCAATGGTAAAACCTACATTATTGGCCAGGCTTGGGCTGGACCGCGTATTCCATACCAGACCACGCTGACTGACATTTGAATTTCCGGTTTCCAGAACTTCTCCCCCTGCGCGGGCTGAGTTATAGGAAATGGAAAACATTTCCTCTGTCCTTACTCTGGCCATGGTAGCCACTTCGGTTTGGAATGTTCTCTGAACTCCGTAACTTACGCCTGCTTCAGTAGTTGCATATGCCGATACATAATAATCAGTTGATGGAGAAAGATCTTCGAGAATTATTTCAAATGCTCCGGTTCCCTGTCCTTTTTCAATCATTCCTTCATTGTTTTCAAGGGTTGGATTTGGGAAAGTGCTCCATACCACACCCCGCTGTAACACAGGTCTTCCCCCGTCATGGGTTATCTCTCCTCCTGTTTTGGCACTTATCAATCCTATTTCTGATATAGGTGTGGTAAAAATAGTGGCCAGGTCGCTGATTCGGTAAGATGCAATAACATGCTTAACTTCTCTTAGGGTGAGGGCATTATTACCATAATTAAAATCGCCGGCAGGCACATTCATATGGAGTACATCGGGGTTGGAAAAATAAGGTACTTCTGTATGTGTAATTCCATCGTCAAAGAAACTTCCTGATGTATATGTCATTACGGAGCAATAGTAACCACCATCTGTTCCCTGCCACCGCCAGCCACCCGACCAGTAATTTTCGGGCCAGTCAGTCCAGATGGTTGGACCGGGCTGAAAATTTTGTTGCCAGTGGTGGTGGCAGCCCATGTTATGGCCCATCTCATGAATATGTGTATAGCCGCTGGCAGCCTGCTGAACTCTCGTTACAGAGTAACCAATTTCGGGCCGCCCATTTCTTGTGGTAAGCAAATACCCTACACCACCCACATCACTTACCCGGGCAAACACAGCTACCAGGTCGGCATAATATTCGTTGCGCAGGTTTTGAATCGGTCCTGATTGGGCAAAGGTTCCCAGATCGCTTCCCGTGTTTCCGGTTTCGGTAAAATTGAGAACTTCGGAATGTACCAGTGTGACAGTCATCAGGGTTTCGCTGTTGTCAAGCACCAGTTGTGCATTGGCCATGGCGGCAGCAATAACATTCTCTATTCCGCCACCAAAATTCTCGCCCCAGAATTCGGCACCTGTTGTATAAAGCACCATCACATCCACATTGGCCCAATCATTGGGTCCAAGATCCTGGTTCTTCAAATGCTCCTGTATGCGTTTTTGCTCAAGAATACCTTCTTCCTTTAATTCAGGGATTATTGGTGGAGCACTTTCCAGAATATCCCTGTCGCGGGCATCCATCTCAATGAGATAATGCTCCAGGGTCACCGGATCACTGATGATCTTGTAAAACATTCCGGCAGTGGGCAGGTATATGGTTGCCAGACTCCTGCCCTCGTGATGGGTAATCACTACATAACCCTGGGTTTCCTGGATGCGGGCCGAGATGGAAGTGGTTCCATTGATATTTCGTTCACTTCGGTTTACAGCTGCAGTATAAAAAATATCTTCAAAAAGATTCAGCGTAATTTCTTCGTCTGTCTTTAGTGTTTCACCAGATTTCAACATCGGATTGAGTTCAACCTTAGCAAATCGCATCACTACATCGCGCTGCTCAAAAAAATGGAGTGCTTCCTCAACATTCAGCTTTTCGGCCGAATGATAAACAATCAGGGGAGTATCCTGTGAACTTCCGTAACTATGTAAATAGCTGAATAAGAGCACAAATATTAAGGGAAGAAAAAATTTTGAATGTTTAAGCATCAGAGTTTATTGAAAAATGAATAAAATTTAATCCGGGAATAATATTGATAAATTAGTAAACACATAATAATATCAGGGGTTCAAAAATACTACCACTTTTTCTAAATGTGGAGAAATTTGGGAAAAATTTAGGATGTTGATGATATCAGGTTAATTATGTTTATCATTTTAAATAATCTTTTTCATAAAAAACAAATCTTGCCTTTTATGATGGAAATAACTAATATTGATTGAGAATTTAAAATTGTCAGGTAATTAAATACTTCCTATCATGAAAAGAGCATTAAAAATACTTTTAATCGTAATTGCGGCAATCATCATTGTTCCTTTAGTTACTGCCTTATTTGTAAAGAAAGATTACAGTGTTGAAAAAGAAGTCACCATTAACAGGCCCCTGGAAGAGGTTTTTGACTATTTGGTTCTGCTCCGGAACCAGGACAATTTCAGTGTATGGATGGATATGGATCCGGAAGTGCGACAGGATTTCCGGGGGACTGATGGCACTGTAGGTTTTGTGTCGGCCTGGGAAAGTGACGACAAGAATGTGGGTTCCGGTGAGCAGGAGATCACAGCAATTATTCCTTACCAGCGCATTGAGTATGAGCTTCGGTTTATTGAACCCTTTGAATCTGTGAGCCAGGCCTATATGACCACCGAAACCGTATCAGATGACCAGACTCTCGTTAAGTGGGGTTTTACGGGAAGAATGAATTATCCTATGAACCTTATGCTCCTTGCAATGGATTTTGAAGGTATGATCGGCAGCGATTTGCAAAAAGGGCTTGAAAACCTGAAGGAGATCCTGGAGTAATTCGGTTATAGGGCCTGTTTACATTACAGGTTCTTCAAAACAATAACATTCATTACCTGGGGTGGGCTAAAACCTGCACCCAATAATGTCCGTTTTCGGTATAGCCAATGCCTATTTCAGAAAATTCTCTTTTCATTATGTTTTTGCAGTGCCCTTCGGAGCTAAGCCATGCGTTCAATACTCCCTGAGCAGAAGCGAATCCATAGGCAATGTTTTCACCAAAAGTGCTCCAGCTGTAGTTTTGCTCATTGATACGATCCCTTGGAGTACGCCCATCGGCAGAGTTATGGCTGAAATAGCTGTTTTCTGACATATCATCTGCATGTATCTGGGCTGCTTTATACAGTTTGTCATTCCACTTCAATGGTTCAGCAGGAAAAAAATAAGCACCGTTACAATTGTATCCCTGGCTTCTGACTTCATTTACCAGTTCCAGCAACTCAAGTTTGATTAGGGGTATGCCGGGTTCAACATCGTCCTTACTGCAGGATGATATCAGCAGCAAAACCGGCAGAATGGCAATGACAAAATGTAAGTATCTGGGCATTTGCATATTTACATAATTTCTAAATACGGAAACGGAGTTTAATACCTGAAAAGCTTGCTAATGAAACCTTGTAGCGAAATTGCTTTTTATTCAGCACCTTCCGAAACCAAACATTCTCTGACCTTTTCAAGACCTTCAGGATTATCTGCCAGCACAACAAGTTTATCGTTGGCTTCAATAACTGTTGACCCGCCCGGGGTAAGAAATTTCCCGTTTCGCTTAATGATTGCGATAATTGTGTTTTTCGGGAAATGAAGATCCACAATTTTCTTATTCACGGCATAACAGCCTGGCGAAACCTCTATTTCCTTCATGGCAGTTTTGGGGTAGTCAGTCATAAACTTTTCAACATCGGTAACCTGCTTCACCCTTTCAGGCAATGCCACATGCAGCCATTTGGCAAAAATTGAAAGTGTAGTACCCTGAATTAATACGGAAGTAACAGAAATAAAAAATACGATGTTAAAAATCATATGTGCCTTATCAATACCTGCCAGCAATGGATAGGTAGCAAACACAATGGGCACAGCGCCCCTGAGGCCTACCCATGAAATATACACACGTCTCCTGAGCTTCATTCTGAAAAACACCAGGCTGAGAAAAACGCTTACAGGACGCGCAACCACAATCAGGAATACTGAAATCAACAAACCAAGACCCATAAAAGGGACCACCTCAGAAGGGTACACAAGCAACCCAAGGGTTAAGAACAGCACAATCTGCATAAGCCAGGCCAGACCATCGTACATTTTCATGATGGCTTTTTTGTGGATTAAGTCCTGATTGCCCAGGTACACTGCGCTGATATATATGGCGAGAAAACCATTGCCCCCCACAAAGTCTGTGGCAGAAAAAATGATAAACATAAGTGCAATGGACAAAACGGGATACAAACCTTCAAAGCCCAGGTTGCTTTTATTGATAACGAATTTGCTGAGCC
>RECE01000298.1 GCA_007694165.1 Bacteroidota bacterium | reverse complement strand
GGGTTGAAAACCTCAAAGGCCGCACGGCTGTTGTTGGGAATGGTGTTTCTCCCCACGATTACTTCACCTCCGGTTTGAAGGTATCTCAATATTCCGGTTTCCTGTGAACCATCGATGTTACCCCTGATTTGTGAGCCCACTATGAGCGATGCAGAGTTGAGCACCTGCAGCTGCGCTGTACCTCCCGAGGAATAGTATATGAATGTATTGTTGGTGTTGGTGCCAGGGGTGTAAAAATGAGCTTCGGCATTGTTTTCAATCCTCAGCAATCCTGCCAGATAAACGCCCGTGTTGTTGCCCGAGGCATTCACCCTGCCATCCGATACTACCAGGGCTGCGGTGGGAGGGATGCTGAAGTCTGCTCCGCCGGTAGTAAGGTTGAGGTTGATGAGAGAATGGTTGAGAATCAGGGTGCCGTTTCTCAGTTCAATGGCTTTGCTGGCGCCATTGGTAGTACCGATAAGGGTAAAGTTGGAATTGAAGCGGAATGTTGCCTGCTGGTTGTTGCCCTTGTTCATGACAATTCTTCCAAATACCGGGTTGGAGGTGGAAGCAGAAACAAACTGGCCGTTGTTTTCTCCGATAAGGTGCAGTTCAACCCTTACGTTGGTTGTTCCCAGGTTGAGGCGCACATCCTGCCCGCTTTGCATAACCAGATCTCCTCCCAGGTAAAGAAGGTGATTCAGGTCATCAGGTCCGGACTCTACGTTGATGAATGCCAGCTGTTCCAACGGATCGCCGGTGGGGGCCAGCAGAATGTTTCCATCTACCCTGATGCTGCGTGATGCACCCGATCCATTGAACCGGAACTCGCTTTGCCTTAAACCAGCCAGGTTAAGGTTTCCCCTGACGTGTATGTCACCGCCGGGTCCATCATGGGTTTTATAAACCGCTCCGTCTCTCACATACATATCACCCCTAACCGTGATATTTTCAGGGAAGGTGAAAATGAAATCGCCAAAATGCGGAGCATTGCTCCCGCTCTCCTTTATAGAAGAAGCTTCAATTTTAAGTTCCGGAAAAACCGACGGGGTTGCGGGCAAAAGAACAGTGCCGGTAACCAGGTCCGTATAAGCTGCGTTGTAAAGAAAACTGCTGTTATTTTCAGAGATGTATTCTCCCAGGTCACCGTTGATCTGGGGTGCATTATCACTGTCCACCAGTGCTTCGATTTCACCCGCTCCTCTTACCACGTTCAGGTTGACGGAATGATCTTTCCCGATGGTAAGCCTGGGGCGTGGGAATTCCGGGTCATAATGAAATACCACTTCAGCCAGTTGCAGGTTGTCCTGGGTTTCGACCCGGTGCCAGTTGCTGTTGCTGTCATGGCCAATAAAGACCACATCACCGTCTCCCGGAATCAGTTGCTCCGGATTTACGTGATCTTCATGTCCGGCAGTTGACCATGCCTGATAACGATTCCAGGGTTTGCTTTCGTCGGGGGGGTCATTGTCTGTATTCCGGTAGGTGTAAAACACCTGTATTTCTCCCGAAAACCTGTTGATGTGTGCCGCTGTAAATTCTCCGCTTTCCAGAGGGGAATATTCGGAATCGTCATCGGTTTCTTTGTAGGCAAAGGTAAGTAGTAGCTGCTTTGCCGGATCGTCCCAGGACAATAGACCAAGATTGTGTTTGCGCTGGTAGTTTACCACTTTCCCTTCGGTAAGATTGGTATCGTAGGGATCGGTAAGATAGGTTACCGGTGGATTGTGAAACGCAAAGCTATTTTCAACCACAGGTAATTGGGAGGAATCAAAACCCTCGTGCCTGATTCTCCAGTAGTACTGCAGGGCTTGCTCCCCGGGTTGGGCTTCATTGAGGGTGGACAGTTCTTTGTCCACATTATTTACCTGCACCCATCCATCACCGTCACTAAGTCCTGAAAAGGTCATGTAAGCAGGGGTATAGCGAATACCATCGCTGGTTTTTGTGTCTATCCCCAGAGGAAAGATGTAGGTCTTGTTTTCGTCAATATTTTGCCTGACGCCCCTGTCGGAGTGGTTTCCTGAGGTAAGGATAAGTTTTTCCGGGCCGAAATCAATGGGGCCGGAGTTGAAGATATTGCCCTTTACTTTCATTCCTGAATTGCCAATACGCGCCACTCCGTTTTCCATCCACAGGTCGCCCACAAGAAAGTTTACAGCTCCTGAAAACTCCACATCCTCTCCTACCAGCACTCTTCCAAACTTAGCCTCCCTGGTATCGGGCAACTCAACGTTCAATCCCTGGTGTTCAAGGGCAAGGTACCCATTCATATCGTCCATTCTGCCGATGGCACCAAAGTTTTTTACCTGCACATCTTCATTCAGGGCAATCATAAAAAGATTGTAATCCAGCAACCCCCTGTCGATGATAAGGGCGCTGGTAATGTTAATCGGACTTTGCTGAGCCGGATGATTGTTGATGTTGGCCACGGGCCTGCCGGGGCTGACAATCTGCAGGGTGTCCTCGCCGAATTTGTCCAGCTGCAACCGGTGGAAATTGATGTGAGAAGCAGGAGCAGAGGATGCTAAGGTAATCCGGGAAAGGTTGTTTCCGAAAAAGCGTGTGGTATTGCCAGTTGTGCCATCCTCAGAGGAAGGAAAATACTGTGCGGTGGAGTTGGTTGTTTCTCCCAGGATAAAATCGCCTCCGATGTGCAAATCATAGAAAGGGCCTTCGGTATTGTTTCTTCCCGCCCTGAATTGAACCTGATCTCCTACCAGCAGGTTGTTTTGGATGGTTAGTTCGCTGTGCAATCTTACGGGCTCCAGTGTCGGGTTAGCGGTTCCTGTGGTGCGCAGCTCAAGATCCCATAGCGGAGCCAGGGTATTGATGAAATAATTGTTCCTGAAACCAACAGCCCTGTCCTTGTCCATGATGATTTGCACCGTTCCCCCGCTAATGTTGATGTTGGCCGGATTGATGTTGAGTTCGAAGGCACCTCCCGTTCCGATTCCATCCCATACACGTATTAACCCGTCTTCCATGATAAAAACATTGTTGGCGCCCAGCATGCTGAAGGTCCCTTTGGTTCCCTCCATGGCTATGCCATTGATATCGCCGCGAAGGTTGATAATCCCTCCGGTAATTTGCAGTGTAATGCGGTTGTTGTTATTCGTACCCCCGGCACTTCTGAACTGGGCAGCATCCAGGGTGCCCCCTTCAATGCGCACAACAGGATCTCCCTGTGCCCAAACAATCAGTCCACCACTTCTGCGTGTACTATATAAGCCAGAGGTGATGCGGAAGTTTCCGTAAAAGGAGGTGGATTGGATATCACCCTGGTAGTTAAAGTCGTAATTGTCAAGCATGATGCCTCCCACGCCCCCCACGATGGTTTGTGCCGCATTATCGGCCGTGCCATAAACCGTAGCGCCGTCGATCCATAAGCCGGCATTGGCGGGGATGTAGAAGTCAGAATTGGGGCTATGGTTAAAATCACGCCCTTCGGTAAGGGTGGGAATATGAATGTTCTCTTTCAGGCGCAAGGTTCCGGTTTTGATCCAGAGGGCTTTGCGAATTTCGGGGTTGGCGCCACCGCCGGCACCCCTTAGTATATTGGAGCCAAAGAGCCGGAAATAGGCTTCATCTTCCGACTGAACAGTAAGTATCCTGTCGCGGTTGGAGCCCTTGTCTATAATAAGATGGTAAAAATCGGTGGTTCCGTACAAATCCATCAAATTGTCCGTGTTGCCTTTGAACCAGACCACTGCAGAGCCGGTTTGTGCGTTGGTTGTTCCCTCATGACCATTGATCTGGCTGTAGATGGGCTGAGGCTGATTGGTAAAAAGTGCTTTGCCACGGTTGGTAAAGTTGCCCCATATTTCAATCTGATGATAGATATAATGGAAACTGTGGTCGGCCGGAACCCTGCTTCCTGCGCCAAGTCCCGCGTTTCCCGCCAATAAATAAGGTCCGCCTCCGTTACCCAAATCCAGCGCACTGTTGTTGGTATTGGCTGTTCCTACCCTGAATCTTCCTTCTGGCTGAATGGACCAGTTCTTTTTAACAATCAGTGTTCTGCGAATGTCAGACACCGGGTCAGGATGTGTATCATCGTTGAGCTTAAGTGTACCCCGGGCAATGGTAAGATTGCCGTTGAGGGTGTAGTTGGTTGCCACGACCAACTCTGTGGCAGTGTTGTTCATCGTAACCATCATGTGATTGAAGGTGCGTGGTGTGGTGAGAATTATTTCACTGCTACCATAATATTCAACGGTACCGCCTGAGGGTCCTGAAAAACTGCTGGCATTGCCGTTTGGGAAGTTATCGGACTGCATCCTGATGACTCCCCGACCCGTAATGGTATTAAACTGATGACCGGTAGTTTGCTGAAAGTCCAGGATCCCTTCTCTTACATCCAGCACCGGGTTGGAGTAACCGTCATCTCGTACCACAATTCTTTTGCCCTGTGGGATGACCACCAGATCAAGATGCGAAGTAAGACTTGTTGCAGGGGTAAGCTCATCGGGGTTAACGAATGTACCATCAGCAGCAAGGGTCCAGCTGTCGGGTTGATCCCAGTAGCCCGCATCGTCATATATTCCATCTGCATAAGCATACCATACCCTGTTGTCAACAGGAGCAATGGTATAATATCCGTTTTGAAAATCCTCTGCCGCAATTTCAAACCATACCCTGTCTTCCTCTCCCGTTGTCAGGGCTCCGGGGAATGCAGTAAACTCATCCGTTTCGTTTTCACGGAAGAGCAACGTGTAAATCTGGTTGGGCAGCAGGGTTTGTGATGCTTCGGGAAAATGGAAACCCAGGGAAACATCAAAACCCACCGGGCCTGTTTTTTCAAGGTACCAGCTTCTGCTCCATCTCTGGGTGGCTCCTGAAAGGGGATCGATATCTCCTGAAGTAGTGCCGTGCCCGGTGCCATCATGGGCGGCCAGTAGGAAGGTGTTGGTTTTGTCGTCGAGCGAATTGCCGGAAGCAGCAAGGTATAATGCTCCTCCATTGCCGGAAGTGGATCTGTGAATGTCAATGCCCGAGGTGATGCCAATACCGATAAGATTTTTTGTAAAAGTAGTGTGATGGTAATACTTTCCGGAGGTTAGCGTTAGTTCGTATTTGGTGGCCAGGTAATTTTCAATGATAATGCGTTGCGCGTGGTTGAGGTCATCGTGGAATACCATCATTTCGGCAATGTCGCCATTCAGCCCATGAACACCTGAAAGACCATTGCGCCCAATATTGAACTGGGCATAGGTAGAGAAATCGATGTCAGCCCAGGTTTCACTGCCCGTTGGTTCTCCGTTAAGATACACTTCTCCTGCAGAGGAGCTGGAAACCAGGCTGTTGATGTGGTATCCGGTTGAGCCTGTTCCGGTGATTTCTTCCGTGTTACCCGCAATGGTGTGACTGGTGAAAAAATCAGCACCCACATATTGATGGAGGAATTTGCTGGCTGATATGGAGCCCATGGTTTCCTGCGGTCCTGCCGACAAAAATACCGGTTCATTGGGGATGAATTTCCTTACAATGATTTCATCAAACCAGGAAGTATCATTACGCAGAGAACCGGCAAAACCAATGTAACCCCAGTTCCTTGCATTACCAGCGCCAAAATTCAGGTTTTCGAATGCCGGAGCAGGGGTGTTAACCTCCCAGAATCTCACCCATCCATTTCTGTCGTTAGGATTGGTAACGTAAAACTCAAGGTTGTACCAGCTGTTAAGATTCCAGTTGGGATTGATAAGGGTGTTGCCCCCCCATGATCTGCGGTCATTGAGAAAACGAAAGCGACCATCGAAATTGCGGAACAGTGCAGCATATCCCTGACCACTGGCTTCCATGCAAATGGAAAGTCCCACCCTTGAAGCATCTGTGTTGCTAAAAGTATCAATAGACAAACGGGTTTTCATTACCACAGGGTGGTTGACCTGTCCCAATTCAGCCAGTAGTAATTTGCTAGGGTCTCCGTCAGCACCAATATTGCGCAGTTTGTTGTCTACGATAGCCCATGAACCGGCGTTGGTTTGGGTATAGGCATCTTCCACGGTGATGTCGGGCACATCAGGCCGGTTGAAGTCATCGTAAAACAGGAATGTACCGAAAGGACTGCTGGCAGATTCAGCCCCGCTGTTACCATAATAGAAGAAGATGTCCTGATTGTTATCGAGGTTGCCGGGGATTTTGATCCATACGGTGGCTGTCTGGTTGGGGCTTGTGCCCGTTACTTCCTCTACCCAAAAGTTCAGTAGTGTTTCTCCGTCCATATCGGTAAAGCGAAAGTCATCGGGAAAGGCAGCAGCGAAATTATCAAGATGAAAGTCGAAATCTGAAGCGCCATCGCTTTGGCCAACGGCAAGTTTTATGGTATACTCATGTCCTGCGCCTGGTTTCCCTTCTATGGCAACGGGCCTGCGGTATTCCCATCCTCCCAGCCATGCCAGTGAATGGAGCAGGGTTCCCCTTTGGGTGCCCGTGTGTTGGCTCTTGCTCACAGCCAGGTAGGAGAAGGCTCCTGCATTAAACGGCATACCGGGTGTTTCGAGCATGGAAGTGCCGTTGAAACCGATGACCGGCTGCCCATTAAGGATGTTGGAAATTTGAAGAGGACGGTAAGTGCCGGTATTCTGAAAAGCATGAAAGTCGTTGCCTGAAAGGTCGTTGAGCTGTATTACACTGGTACCGGAAAGGTTGGCATTTGCCGCATCGAGCCAGAAATTAAGCCGGGGTTGATTTTCGCTACCGGTTGGGTTGCCCACTCCCGCGGGCCCCCCCTGGGAAAACCCTGTAACGGGGTTGAAAAATAACAGCACAATAGCAAACCAGAGATATTTCAGGGAATGCTTTATTATGCAAGGTGGAGAGGTGGTAAAACCATTCATAATAAATGAAATTATCCTCAAATGTATCAATTAATACGCTTAAAAACAAGACAAGCAGGATAAAAAACCGGTTATGGGAAAAAATTAACACATACAGATCACCCCGGATCTACATTTATTTTCAGCCGTACGGCTTTCCATTTGGGGTCGAGGCTGAACTGTTGTATGATGGTTTTCAGGGTCTCTTTTTGTTTTACAAAACCTGCTTTTCGGTCAAGTTTTACCATGATGTTTTTAAGGTATTGAGCTTTTATTCTAGCTATAACCGGAAACTCGGGCCCGAGCACATGGTCTTTGGGCAATGCCCCTCTGAGCCGGTTGGCCAGAAAAGCAGAAGCTCCGTTCACCTTTTGCGGGTCGGGGTGCATAAGGGTGAGCATCACCAGGCGAAAAAACGGAGGATAATGAAAGTTGCGTCTCTCCAGAATCTGGTTGGAATACATCTCTTCGTAATTGTTGTCAATCACCTGCCTGATAATGGCATGCCAGGGATCCATGGCCTGTATGATAACCTTGCCACGGTCGTTTTTTCTCCCTGCACGCCCGCTTACCTGGGCCATCATCTGGTAAGCCCTCTCGTGTGCCCTGAAATCGGGGAAACTGAGCATGCTGTCAGCACTGAGAATCCCTACCACGGCTACATTTTCAAAATCCAGACCTTTGCTCACCATCTGAGTCCCCACCAGAATATCAATCTTCTTTTCTTCAAAATCGCTGATGATATTGGCGTAGGCATTTTTGGCCCGGGTGGTATCCAGGTCCATGCGTTTGATGGTTGCCTTGGGAAAAATCAACGGTATTTCCTCTTCCATTTTCTCTGTACCAAAACCTTTGAGTGCTATTTCGGGAGAACCACAGGATGGGCACTGATTATGAGGAGTGATGGAATATCCGCAATAATGACACTTGAGTTTGTTGATCCTTTTGTGGTAAACCAGGCTTACATCGCATTGTGTGCAGGTGGGGATGTATTGGCACACGTCGCATTCCATATGGGGAGAGAACCCTCTGCGGTTTTTGAAAAGGATGACCTGTTTATTTTCCTCCAGGGCCTGCTCTACGTGGTTGAAAAGCAGGGAAGAAAGGTGAGATTTCATTTTCTTCTCCCGGGTTTCTTTTTTAACATCAGCCACCAGTATTTCGGGCATTTGCATCCCACCATGGCGTTTGGTCAGTGCTACCAGTCCGTATTTTCCGGTTTTGGCATTGAAAAAGGTTTCTACTGCAGGTGTTGCGGAACCCAGCAATACTTTTGCTCCATGCTGATGGGCAAGCCATACGGCAGCATCGCGGGCATGATAGCGTGGCGCCGGATCGTGCTGTTTGTAGCTGGTCTCATGCTCTTCATCCACAATGATTAAGCCCAGATTTTTGAAGGGAAGAAACAATGCCGACCTGGGACCTACCACCAGCTGGTAGGTGATTTTGCTGTTGGCGGTCTGGATGCCCCCCAGCACCAGGTTGTTCCACACCTCGGTACGTTCCATCTCATTGAACTTTGAATGGTACACACCTGCCATTTCCCCGAAGTGGTGCTGGATACGTCGG
Source organism: Bacteroidota bacterium (assembly GCA_007694165.1). Taxonomy (GTDB): domain Bacteria; phylum Bacteroidota; class Bacteroidia; order Bacteroidales; family UBA7960; genus SKVR01. The sequence continues at coordinate 22,547 of RECE01000298.1, read as the reverse complement.
GTAATTTGTGTGGTAAGGGCAATCTCGGGGAGCAGATACAAAACCTGCTGTCCCTTTGCAATCACTTCCTTGATCAAACGGATGTAAACTTCCGTTTTCCCACTGGAAGTAACACCATGGAGCAGCACACAATCTTTCTCTTTCCAGCTGGTTTGAATCTCTTCCAGGGCCTTGAGCTGGTATTCATTGAAGGTGATTTCTTCTGCTTTTTGCTCAAGGTGATCAAACCGGCTTACTGCTTTTTTGTATTGAGTAAAAATTCCTTTGGAGACAAGGGCTTCGACTCCGGATTGTGCATTTTTCACCTTCTCAGAAATTTCTTTCACAGAAACCTCTCTCAATTTTGAATGGTATCTGCCTGACAACCTGATATAGTTAATGAGTACTTCCAGTTGCCGGGGCGCTTTCTTTTCTGCATAGTCAAAGGCTTCTTTCAGTTTTTCTTCGCTTTCGTATTCCTCACTCAGTTTTACAAACGTGAGAATTTTCTGGCGGTAGGGATTTTCCAGTTCTTCTTTGAGCAGCACCACCCTTTTGTCCATCAGGTTTGCGATGAGCGAAAAAACCTTTTGCTGCCCCGTTATTTTGCTTACTTCGCTCAGCGACAATGTTTTTTGTATCTCCAGTGCTTCGGCAATGAGGTATTCTTTTTCGGTAAGGTTTTCCCATACACCGTCAAAATCAGGGTTCAGGGTGATTTTGGTTTCACTGGCCAGTTTCATGGCAGGGGGGAGTGCCACATTCATTACCTCTCCGGGTGTAGAGAGATAATAGTCCGCAATCCATTCCCAGAAAAGAAACTGTTTTTCTGTAACCATGGGTATCTGATCAAGGGCAGAGAGGATGTATTTGGCCTGGAATTTCTGAGGAGGGGTTTGGTGGACTTTTCTTACCAGCCCGGAATAGATTTTTCTCGCGCCGAAGGGAACCACCACCCGTATGCCGGTTTGCATCAACTCGTTCATGTCGGCCGGCACGCGGTAGGTAAAGTATCCCGGCAAGGGCAGAGGTAGTAGGATGTCGGCAAAGAGGGTTTTATTGTCCATAAACGGTAAGCTGGTTACATGTCGTAAAGTTAGGGAATAAATCGGGGAAATAAAAAAACTGCAGCCTGACGAAAGCTGCAGTTTTACATGAATAACGTGGGAATAAAAAATTTTAGTCGCCCATGCAAATGCCGACACCTCTGGCAGCTTTTACCAGGTGGGATGCAGGGTCTACAAAGTTGTAATGTGCAATGGCCTCTTTGAAGGGAACAGAAACAATGTTGGGATGGCGGTAAGAAACCATTTCACCAAATCTTCCTTCCAGGATCATTTCAAAAGCTTTTACCCCAAACTGGGTTGCCAATACGCGGTCGTAAGCAATAGGAGTACCTCCGCGCTGCAGGTGACCCAAAACGGTTTCGCGCATATCTGCCTGCAAACCGCCTTCTTTGAGTTCTCTCATCAGCTTGGTAGCAACACCCCCCAGCCTTATATTCTGGTAGCCGGCTTCGCTGCTTTCTTCATAGAACATTTCACCATCTCTGGGCTTGGCACCTTCTGCCACCACAATAATGGCAAATCCTCTGCCTTTGTCGAAACGCTGATAAATACGTTCCACCACTTTGGGAATGTCGTAAGGAATCTCAGGGATGAGGCACACATGAGCACCTCCTGCCACAGCAGAGTGCAGGGCAATCCAGCCAGCATAGCGACCCATCACCTCAAGTATTAATACCCGGTTGTGGCTGGCAGCGGTGGTTACCAGTTTGTCTACCGCGGTGGTAGCTTCCTGTACTGCCGTCTGAAAACCGAAAGTAAAATCTGTGGAAGAAAGGTCATTATCAATGGTTTTAGGCACACCTATAATGTTGAGTCCCTTTTCGTAGAATCTTTGAGAAATGGATTGTGAGCCATCTCCTCCAATGTTGATTACGGCATCTACCCCCAGGTATTGTAATCTGCGAATCATCTCATCTGAGCGGTCGGCGCTACCCCAGGTTCCGTCAGGGTTTTTAATGGGCCATGCAAACGGGCCACCTTTGTTGGTGGTGCCTATAATGGTGCCTCCGCGAATGTGGATACCACCCACTCTTTTATCATCCAGCACAACAATTTCATTGGGTTCATTCAAAATGCCATCAAAGGCATTGATGCTTCCAATCACTTCCCAGTTTTTTTCCTGTGAAGCTCTCAGGGTAATGGCCCTGATTACTGCATTCAGTCCGGGGCAGTCACCGCCACCGGTGGCAATCAAAACTCTTTTCTTCATCTATCAATAAGTTTTTTGTAAATGGAAAGATGATCCTTAGAGGAATGATCTGCTTCTTTTAAATGAACCACGATTTCCGGTAAGTGTCATCCTTTTTTTCCTAATTATTATGTCAATAAAAAAGCAAAACTTTAGCCAGCAATTGCCGGTAAGATTTTGCCTGGTTTATGTTTTTTATTTCAATGTCTGATTTTCAAAAGGAATGAATTCTTCAACTTGTGCTTTTCAATATCCTTTTTTCTGGGGAGAGATTTTCCCTTTTACCATTTGAAAAAAGGAAAAAGGAAAAAGGAAAAATTGCCGTGAAGGCAGTTATTGCAAGTTCTAAATACAATACGAATATTGAACCTTATCATTTGCGAACAGTACATGCTTTCTGTACGGCAAATTTCCTTTTTTTCCTAAGTTCGCGTGTTTCACAACAAGCGTATCACCCTTAAATCCGGGTCCAAGTCTTAGCTGTCATGTAAGAAATGAACCCCTGGATAAAAACAACACATTTTTATCCAATTTATCAAAACACCTGCAAAGGTAACAATAATTTGCACAATCAGACGAGTTTCAATGTTAATTTTAGGTTATCAAATCAGTAGTTAGTCGTCCTTCTTTCTGCCAGGCTTTTTGAAGTCTCTTTGCTTATATGGCCTATCTGTCTTGTTATCACTGCTTTTATCCGGCCTGCTGTCTGTCTTTCTGAAACTTCTTTTTTCGCCGGGATGGTCAGATTTTTTTTCTTCCCTTTTAAAGGGCCTGTCGCCGGCTTTTTTGTAAGAGGACTTTTCTCCCCTGTTATCCTTGCTATCCTTGTTTCTGTCCTCTCTTCTTTCCCAGGGTTTTTTGTCATCTTTTTTTTCCCATGGCTTGCTGTCCTCTCTTTTCACCCAGGGTTTTTTGTCATCTTTTTTTTCCCATGGTTTGCTGTCCTCTCTTTTCGCCCATGGTTTTTTCTCCCCCGGGCTATCTGTTTTGCTCTCTCTTCTTACATAGGGTCTTCTTTCGGACTTCTCGCCAGAGGATGATTCTGACCGGCGAAAGGGTTTGTTTTCGCCCGATTCTTCTTGTTTGTATTCGTATTTTTTAAAAGGCTTTCTCTCTTGTCCTTCGCCCGGATTGTCATCCTGTTTTTCGAAGTTTCTGTTTTCGGATGACTGCCCTTCTGTGTATTCCTCTCCTTCGTAAGGTTCTCTCTCTGTAGAATCCATTTCTGTTTTATGTGTTTTCTTTGTTCCCTGGTAGAGATCGTATCCCAGGAATTTGCATTCCAGCTGTCCGTTAAATACCAGCGTTTGTGAGCTGTGCCTTAGTCCAATCTTGTGTGTAAGTGCATTGTCGGGGCTGATAATCCATGCCTCAAATCCGGTATAATGGTGTTTGAGGGCAGCACCGATATCTTTGTAATAGTTGTGGATGTCATCACTGTGAAGTCTTCGTCCGTAGGGTGGGTTGATAATTGCAAGTCCATTGTCGTGAGCAGGCTTAGATAAGAAAAAATCTTTCTTTTCCAGTTTGACCCTGCCCAGCAAACCTGCTTCCATAAGGTTGGTTCTTGCGGCATCCATAGCACTGTTATTGATGTCGGAGGCAATGATTTCGGGCACGGAATTCAACTCTTCCTTTCGTGCCTGTTCTCTCAGGGATTCCCACAATTCGGCGTCATAGTCTTTCCAGTGCTGGAAAGAGAAATGGCGGCGAAAGATGGAAGGTGCCATATTGAGGGCCATCATGGCCGCTTCAATACTGAAGGTTGCACTACCGCACATGGGGTCATAAAAAGGCTTTTTCTTGTCCCAGCCTGAGAGCATGATAAGCCCGGCCGCCAGCACTTCATTCATAGGGGCCTGGACGTTTTTTCTTCTGTATCCTCTCTTGAAAAGAGGAGCTCCGCTGCTGTCCAGGGAAACAGAACACTGGTCACCATTGATGTATATGTTCAGTTTTATCTGCGGGTCTTCCAAATCCACATTGGGTCTCTTACCGGTTTTTTCGGTGAAATAGTCAGCAACAGCATCTTTGGTGCGTTGGGCAAGGAAGTGTGAATTGGTAAACTCAGAGTTGAAGGCATTGGCATTGATGGCAATGGTTTTGTCAACGTCGAAAAGTTCATCCCACGGATATTCCCTGAGAACATCATAGTAATGCTGCTGAGATTCAAAGGTGAAATCAAAAACAGGCTTGAGGATGCTCAGAGATGCCCGCGACCACAAATTGATTCTGTACATGAGTTCGGTATTGCCTTCAAACGCTACCGCCCTGTTTTGAGGGGTTACGTTTTCAGCACCCAGGGCTGATAGTTCTGATGCCAGCACACCCTCGAGTCCGGTGAGTGTTTTGGCTATCATGGTTGTTTTTTCTGTTTCCAAAGTTGTGGATTTAAATAAAATGTGTAAGTCTATTGAATTTGCCCGTTGATAATAACTGTTTCTACCTTGTTGCTGCCATAGGCATAGGGCATAAACTCATAAGTAGGAATTCTTTTGGTGATAAATACATTGGCCTTTTTTCCCAGTGAAATGGTCCCCAGCTGATCTTGCAGATCCATGGCATATGCGCCATTGAGGGTAGATGCGTTGATCACTTCTTCGGGAAGCATTTTCATTTTTACACAGGCAATTGACATGATCAGCTGCATATTGCCTGAGGGTGAAGAGCCGGGGTTATAGTCGCTGGCCAGTGCAAGGGGCAATCCTGAATCGATCATTTTTCTGGCCGGTGGGTATTCCATTTCCAGGAAAAATGCGGCCCCGGGAAGCAGGCATGGCATGGTGTCAGAATCCAGCAGTAATTTTATTTCTTCATCACCGGTAAATTCCAGGTGGTCTACACTCAGCGCGTTATACTTTACTCCTACCTGTATTCCTCCGGAAAAGTCCAGTTCGTTGGCGTGAATTTTGGGCCTCAGTCCATGCTTGATTCCTGCCATGAGGATGCGATCGGTCTCCTCCTCAGTAAAGAAACCACGGTCGCAAAATACATCGATATAATCGGCCAAATCTTCACCTGCTACTTCAGGTATCATTTCGTTGATGATGAGGTTTACGTATTCGCCCTGCCTCCCCTTGTATTCGGCGGGTACGGCATGCGCACCCAAAAAGGTCGATTTGATGGTCAGCGGGCTCAGCTCCTTAAGTTTGCGGATAACCCGCAACATTTTTATCTCACTTTTGGTGGTAAGGCCATAGCCACTCTTGATTTCTACCGCGCCGGTTCCCATCATCTTGATTTCTTCCAGTCTTTCCAGGGCCTGCTCCACGAGGGAAAGTTCAGAGGCTTCCTGCAATCGGCGGGCAGAGTTGAGGATTCCGCCACCACGTTTGGCAATTTCTTCGTAAGATAATCCCCGGATTTTGTCAATGTATTCAATCTCGCGACTACCGTCGTACACAATATGCGTGTGCGAGTCACAGAAGGAGGGAAATACCATCCGTCCGGTGGCGTCAATCTCATGTACGTCGTTTTTGGCGGCGTAGTTGTATATTTCACTTTTTGCAAAAGTCTCCATCTTGCCAAATGCCCTGATAAGGCCGTCTTCTATAAAGAGGTACGCATTTTTGATGGTCTGCAGGTCAGCCATATCTTTTCCGCTAACCTTTTCACGTGAATCATATTCTACCTGAACCAGTTCCTTGATATTGCGGATCAATATTTTCATGCTCGTGTTGTATTTAAGGGTTAAAAATTTTGTGTAATGATAAATGTAAAAATGAAGATCAGGAATAATCAAAACGATCTACAAAGGTATGAAAGTTTTTGCTTGGGTTTTTGCTGTTTTCCGGATAAAACAAGCATTTTGAAATCTATCGATATGCACCTTCCCGTCATTCATTCAGAATCCCAGTATTATCAGGTGCTCAGCTATAAAATGAAAAAGGAAAGCGGACCAGAACGCAATAAGTTCTGGCCCGCTTTTCTTTTCATAGAAATTCCAGTCTGATTTAATCAGTCAGCTCCACTGTCTTCACATCTACCGTAATTTCTTTCAGTCTTTGTGCTACTTCGTCGGTCATGCTCTCCTGGTATCTTCCTCCCAGGTGTTGGGCAAAGAATTTTTCCATGTTACAAGGATGGCATCAATACTGAAATCACCGCCCAGATGAGACGAACTGCCTGTCACCTCGAAAGTAGTGAGAGGTATATCCTCAACAAAACCAGACATATCAATCTTACGGGCACCAATATTTTTTTAAAGAATTTATGCCGCACCTAAATCACCACATTCACAATCTTTTTCGGCACAACAATTACTTTTTTGGGTGCTTTGCCTTCCAGCCATTTTTGTGCTTCATCGGCTTTCAATACGGCAGCTTCCACTTCTTCTTTGGTACTGCCGGCGGGCATTTCGATCTTGAAGCGGGTTTTTCCGTTGAATGAAACAGGGTACATATCCATGGCATCGGCAATGTATTCTTCCTTCCATTGGGGGAAGGGAGCCGAAACGATGCTTTCTTTATTGCCCAGCTGCTGCCAAAGCTCCTCTGCAATGTGGGGTGCAAAGGAAGAAACCACCGTGGCAAGAGGCGAGAGGATTTCCCGTTTGTTGCACTTGAGGTCTGTGAGCTCGTTTACGCAAATCATAAACTGACTTACTGCCGTGTTGAAAGAAAATTTCTCAATGTCTTCACTGATTTTTTTGATGGTTTTGTGCAACGCTTTTAATTCGGCAGGCGTAGCTTTCTCCTCAGAAACTTCAAAAGCATTGTTGTTGGCATGGTAAAGTCTCCAAAGCTTCTTCATGAAGCGGAAAACTCCTTCTATTCCGTTGGTATCCCAGGGTTTTGCGTATTCCAGTGGCCCCAGAAACATTTCGTACAACCTGAGTGTATCTGCTCCGTAGCGTTGGATGAGGTCGTCGGGATTGACAACATTATGGAAAGACTTGGACATCTTTTCCACTTCCCAGCCGCAGATGTATTTGCCGTCTTCCAGTATAAATTCGGCGTCTTTGTATTCGGGATTCCATTTTTTGAAGGCGTCGGTATCGAGAATGTCATTGTGCACAATATTTACATCCACATGGATAGGCATGGTTTCGTAATCTTTTCTGAGGTTGTACGATACGAATTTGCTGGTGCCTTTCACGCGGTATACAAAACTGGATCGCCCCTGTATCATCCCCTGGTTGATGAGTTTTTTGAAGGGCTCTTCTTTCACGCTTACACCGATATCATAAAGGAACTTGTTCCAGAAGCGGGCGTAAACGAGATGACCGGTGGCATGCTCTGCACCGCCGATATACAGGTCCACATCCTGCCAGTACTCAATGGCTTCGGCAGAAACCAGCTCTTTGTCATTTTTGGGGTCCATGTAGCGCAGATAGTAAGCACTGGATCCTGCAAACCCGGGCATGGTATTGGTTTCGATGGGATACCCTTCTTCCGTTTGCCAGTTGTTAGCTCTTGCCAGGGGTGGCTCACCACTTTCGGTGGGAAGGTATTTATCTACTTCAGGGAGTTCAAGCGGCAACTTGCTCTCGTCCATCATATAGGGCATGCCGTCTTTGTAATAAACAGGGAATGGTTCTCCCCAGTAGCGCTGGCGGCTGAATATGGCATCGCGCAGGCGGAAATTGATGCGTTTGCTGCCAATGCCTTTGTCTTCCAGTTGCTGAATAACCGTTGTAATGGCTGCATTCACCTGCATGTCGTTGATAAAATCACTGTTGATCAGGGTGCCGGTTTTGGCATCGTAGGATCCTTCTTCTATGTTTCCACCTGTAACGACTTCCACGATGGGCAAACCAAAATGTTTGGCAAAGGCATAATCACGGCTGTCGTGCGCAGGTACGGCCATGATGGCTCCTGTGCCATAGCCTGCCAGCACATAATCTGCAACATAAACCGGAATGGGATTGCCTGTAAAAGGATGATCACAATAAGCCCCTGTAAACTGCCCGCTTACGGTTTTTACTTCGGTCATGCGTTCTCTTTCGGTGCGGTTGCTGGCTGCGATGGTATACGCTTTTACTTTTTCGCTGTATTCGGGGGTGGTGATTTTTTCGGTCCACTCGTGTTCAGGGGCAATGACCATAAAAGTAGAACCGAAGATCGTATCGGGGCGGGTGGTGAAAACTTCCAGGGCCAGATCATGATCTTTGATCTTGAAAAAGATGGTGGCACCTTCCGAACGACCAATCCAGTTTTTCTGAATTTCCTTCAGCGAATCGCTCCACTCTATGGTGTCCAGACCCTGCAACAGGCGGTCGGCATAGGCGGTAATGCGCAACGACCATTGCATCATTTTTTTCTTTTCAACCGGATGCCCGCCACGTACCGAAAATCCTTCTTTCACCTCGTCGTTGGCCAGCACGGTCCCCAGCTTTGGGCACCAGTTGACCATGGTTTCAGAAAGATAGGCCAGGCGGTAGTTCATCAGTACCGCTTGTTTTTCTTTTTCGCTCATTTTCAACCAGGCCACCGCGGTGAATTCTTCTGCCTGATCACAGGCTGCTTCTACCCCAATATTTCCGCTTCTTTCAAATGCAGAGGTCAAATCCACGATGGGACGGGCCTTTTGTTCTTTTTTGTCGAAATAGTGATTGTATAGCTGGATGAAAGTCCATTGTGTCCACTTGTAATAGCGAGGGTCGCAGGTGCGCACTTCGCGATCCCAGTCGAAAGAAAATCCGATTTTGTCCAGCTGTTCGCGATAGCGCTCAATGTTTTTTTCGGTGGTGATGGCAGGGTGTTGCCCCGTCTGGATGGCATACTGTTCGGCCGGCAGTCCATAGGCATCGTAACCCATGGGATGCAACACGTTGAAGCCTTTCTGCTTTTTGTATCTCGAATAAATGTCAGAGGCAATATATCCCAGTGGGTGGCCTACATGAAGCCCTGCTCCGGAAGGGTAGGGGAACATATCCAGCACGTAGAATTTAGGCCGGTTGGGGTCAATATCTGTTTTGTAGGTTTTGTTCTCTTGCCAGTACTGTTGCCACTTCTGTTCGATGGCAGAAAAGTTGTATTCCATTTTCAATTGGGATTTAATACGTTAATTTTCAGCTGTTTAAATTTTGTTAATTCGGTTCCCACTCAAGCGGGAGAGCTCGGCAACAATATCCGAATTGCATGCTTTACCTTGTTGTGAAATTTTAATCATCCGTGTGTGTCAATAGCTATTGTATTGGCTCGGTTCAACTTGCGAAATTAGTAATTACAGGGGAATTTACTGCAATTGTTTTTGGGAGCAAGATGGGAGGGAACAAAATATTTGTTTACGCTTTTAATTGGAATCCAATAATTTCAGCGCTACGCGCCTTGAGTTTTAGGGCTGCATTAAATTTCTTCATCTGTGGAATACAGTAAATGCAATAATCAAGGTATGCGACAGGATTGCTCTATCCCTTTTTGGGCACGGTAAACCAGAACCTGCTTCCCTTACCGGGGGTGCTTTCAAAATCGAAAGTGCCGTTGTTTTTTTCCACAAAATCTCTGATGAGCAACATCCCCAGTCCGCTACCCCGCTCGTTTTGCGTGCCGGGGGTTGACTGGTAAGATTGATCTGCTTTTTTTAGTTTGATTACCTGTTCAGGGTTCATGCCCACCCCGTGATCTTTTATCTCTACCAAAATAACATCTGTTTTTTCCGTTACCGTAATGTCAATCGTGCCGCCGGGATGCGAATATTTAATGGCATTTGACAAGAGGTTTCTCAGCACAGCTTTTACCATCTCCATATCGGCCAGGGCCTGGAACGATTTGCCGTGGGAGTGTACGTTGAATGAGAGGTTCTTTTTCTTTATCGTTGGCCTGAACAGGGCGATGGATTGGTTTGCCAGCATTACAATTTCAACAGGAACAGGATTGTAGGAGATGCTTTGCATTTGTGAGCGCGACCAGTCAAGCAGGTTTTGCAGCAGGCTAAAAGCCCGCCGGGCCGAATCGTGTATTACACCCGCCATCTGAATGATTTCATTCTTTTTAAAATATTCAATTTCCTTTTCGAGGGATTCAGTGCCAAAAAGGATATTGTTGAAAAGGTTTTTCATGTCGTGGGAAATGACAGAGAAGAGCTGATTTTTTACTTCATTGAGCCTGGAGAGCTCTTCATTTTGCCGGGTTATTATATCCCGGTTGTGCTTTAGCTCGAGGTGGGTAAAGATTCTGCTGATCAGCTCATTGGCATTAAAAGGTTTGGTTACATAATCTACTGCCCCTTTTTCCAGTCCATTGATTACATCCTCCTGGTCAACTTTGGCGGTAAGGAAAATTACAGGAATATGTTCAGTAAGGGGGTCTTTTTTAAGTTTTTCGCATACCTCAAAACCATCCATTCCTGGCATGGAAACATCCAGCAAAATCAGGTCGGGTATATTGTTTTTGATGGCCTTGAGTGCTTTGATTCCGCTTTCAGCATAATTCACCTTTAGCCCTTTTTCACTGAGAAGATGCACCAGAATCTGGATGTTTTCCGGTACATCATCTACGATAAGAACCCTGAAGGCATTGTCTCGAATGAGTTTTTCCTGTTGGTTGGTCATTGGATATCAGATTTTTACTCTCGTATCTTTTCAAAGGAAGAGAGCATTTTATTTATTTCGATCACATTGAAAGTAATGGCACATTTTCTGAGGTTTTCTGAAAACGCCTTCAGGTATCGCAGTTTCTTGTTTTGCGCTATTTCCTCCAGGATTCCCGAGAATTTTACCACCTCATCAAATCCCAGGATGTCTGCTATTTTGTCATATTCTGACCATACCTCCCTGGACATAAATTCCCTGGCTTTTTGAAAAGAACCCAGGCTGTCTGTAAGTTCCTGCATAATCATGCGGGGAAGTTCCTTTTCTGATTCAGCTGTTGACAGGGCGTTTGGGGTTTCGACAGGTTGTTTTGCCTTGATTTTTATCGTGTTTTTGCTTTCAGAAGAAGGGATGCCGGGAATGTGAACCGAAAACTCAGTACCCTTATTCAGTTGGGTGTTGACGGTGATTTTGCCATTCATCATTTCTGCAAACCTCTGGGAGATGGCCAGGCCAAGACCGGTTCCTTCCTGTTTTAGGGTTCCTTCAGGTTGTTTTTGAAAAAAAGGTTCAAAGATGGTCTGGAGATCCTTAATATTGATTCCGGGCCCGGTATCTGCAACCTTTATGGTCAGATCAATGCAGTCTTTAAGTTCGGGAGACTTCTTTGCCATCACATCAATATCTACACTACCGGTTTCGGTAAATTTTACCGCATTGCCTGCCAGGTTAAAAAGAATCTGCCTGATCCTTAGTTCATCCAGCAGAACAATATGAGGTACCTGCTTATGGACAGTAACATTAAACTGTAAACCCTTCTGTTCGGCTTTGAGGGAGAAAATCTGCCTTACATCTTCCACCAGGTTGGCTATGCTGAAGGCTGTTGGGTTGAGCTCCATTTTGCCTGCTTCAATGCGTGATAGGTCGAGAATGTCGTTGATAAGCCCCATGAGCGCTTTGCTGCTTTTCTCAATCCCCGACAACAGGGATTTGAATTTTTCGTCTGTAACAGGAAACTCTTTAAGTATTTCTGTAAACCCCATGATAGCATTGAGGGGAGTGCGTATTTCATGACTGATGTTGGCCAGAAACTGGCTTTTTACCTGGCTTGCCTGCTCTGCCTGCTCCTTGGCGATCATGAGCATCGTTTCGGTTTCTTTGGCTTCTGAAATATCCCTGGCAACGATGCCCATCAGAAATAAACGGCCCGATTTTACAGGGAATGCGGCTGACTGAATGGTCCTGGTCTTTCCCCAGGAGTCTTTTATTTTTGTTTCACTGATTTTTTTGAACCAAACGCTTTCTCCCGATTGCAGTGCCTGCTGAATATGCTTTTTATCAAAAAGTGACTTTTCACTTACAGTAGCATCCGGCAATGTGCGGCTATCAATAAAATCCCAGATCTTTTGTCCAAGTGCCATCTTTCTGCGGAAGCCAAATATGAGTTCACATCCCTTGTTCCACTCAATGATTGAACCGGCTTGATTGACAATAATAATGGCATCGGTGGAATTCTGTACGATGTTTTTGAATTTTTGTTCAGTCTCTTCCTGGGCCTGCACCCGCTCTGTAATGTCAGAATATACAATGGCCACCCCTAAATCTGGCAAGGGAATGGGTGCTGCACTCACGTTGATCCAGGTAATTTCCTTGTTGCTTTTTACAATCCCCATTTCCACATTTTCCACTATCCTGTTTTCTTTTAGCGCCCTCACACTGGCAAACTCTGCTGCCGGCATAGGGCTCATGTCTGTGCGGAGGATCTCCCAGTCGCTTCCTGCAAAACTCCTTACAAGGTGCTCTTCTTTTTTCAGCCCCAGCAACTCTTCTGAGGAGGGATTGCAGTCAATGATATTGCCTTCAATATCTGTAATGGTTACACCAACCGGCAGGATCTTGAATATGGTTTGCAGCATTTCATGGCTTTGGAGTTTTTCTTTTTCTGCCATCATTTTCGCTGTTACATCTTCAATGATGATGGCCACATAATCCAGCTCCGGAATGAATGTGTAGATGTTTACAAAGAGGTTTTCATGGAGATAAAAGTTTTCCAGGTTCTGGTTGGTTTTTTCCTCAATGGTTTTTTGCAGCATAGGCAGAATATGAGCTCCGGCATCAGGAAAAATATGCATAAATGGCGCTCCTTCCATTTTCTGTGAACTTATTCCTGTAATTTGTTCGAAAGATGCATTGGCACGGAAAAACAAAAAATCTACAGGCTTACCTTTTTTAAAAACAGGTTTTAAAACCATCAACCCGTTGATCATGTTTTTGAAAAGCAGGCGGTAGCGCCGTTCACTGTCGCGCAGCACGTCTGTTTCTTTAAGCTCTGACACATTGGTTGCCCAAAGCCTTACAAACCATTCACCCTCTGTTTCATCCTTGTAAGGCTGGCTGTTAATGAGAAAATGCTCATACCTGGTATCTTCAATAATCATGGCAATCTCTACACTGGCAGAGCACTTTTCTCCCATTACCTTTTGCCAGAAAAAATAAAAATGATCCCGCGAAGAGGGGTCAATAAGTGCATTAAAGAGGTTGTTTTTTATTTGTTCTTTGGACTTTTGCAGCAGGGTTGCAGCTGTTTTATTAACCTCGGTTATGATGCCCTTGCTGTTGAGGATAAAATAGCCCACGGGAGCATTTTCAAACAGTTCATCGAGCTTGCGGTTTTGTAACTCTAACTCTTGATTGGTTTTGGATAATTCCTCCTGCTGAAGTTCCAGCTCAATTTTATAGATGTTGTATTCTCCAAACAACCTATCAATATTTTCAAGAATTTCAGGGTTATTTTGCACAGCTTTTTGTCCGAGCAGTTCAATGGCTTTTTTACGAAGTTTTTCGGGGTTGTTGTGCATGTGTTGAATTTTTTTTTGAACAGGGCATTTGTGATTTAATCCTGTAATGCTTTGATTGAAGTGAATATATATTTGAGGGATTGAGGCTGTTTGGTGGCATAAATTTATAACTTTTTTTTAATTTTTCAGGTGTCTGTTGTTGGTTTCTCCTTCTCCTTCATTTGTGCCATTAGAATTCTTACTGAAAAGGCCTGTTGCTCTTGTTTTTTATATTAATTTTGGGCCTTAATTACTTAGTATTGTGTGTTTGAAACCCATTAAAACGTTGTTTTATGAATCTAGATAAAAAACCCGGTTTGTTTGATGAGTTTCCTGGAATTTCCACTACCCAATGGGAAGAGAAAATCCATCAGGACTTGAAAGGGGCAGACTATGAGAAAAAGCTTATATGGAACACCGTAGAAGGGATACGTGTTAAGCCCTATTACCGAAGCGAAGATTTGGAGAATCTATCCCATGTAAAGTCTTTGCCGGACCAGTATCCCTTTGTGAGAGGAAAAAAAACCAGGGAAAACAACTGGGATGTTCGTCAGGATTTTGACGAAGAGGATGTTGTTAAAGCAAACTCCCAGGCCCTGAATGCCCTGTCAAGGGGTGCCGAAGCCGTTGGTTTCAATGCCTCACAGATAAAAGATCCCCAACAACTTTCTGATCTGCTCAAAGGAATAAACCCGGGGCAAACCCCCGTTCACTTTTTGCATTCCAAAAACTACAAACCTCTTTTCAGGGATTTTGTAACCCTGGCAAACAAGCAAGGCTGGAAGAAAGAAGAAGTGAAAGGATCGGTCAATTTCGATCCGCTGGCGTTTTTCCTGCTCTACGGAAAGTTTTATGGGTCAGCAGAAGAAAATTTCCGTGATGCTGTTGAACTGCTCGGGGAAGGGAAAGATTTTCCTGCTTTCCGGCTCATTGGTGTCAATGGACAGCTTTTTCACAATGCAGGAGCGCACATTGTGCAGGAGTTGGCATTTATGCTTTCTCAGGGCAATGAATACCTGGCAGCCCTTACCGAAAAAGGGGTTTCGGTTGATGATATTGCCCCGCGCATGCAATTCACCATTGCAATTGGTTCTGATTATTTTCTTGAAATCGGGAAGCTCAGGGCCGTGAAAATGTTGTGGGCCAAAATTGTAGAGCAATACAAGCCGAAGAAAGAGGAGTCCATGAAATTGAACCTCCACGCGGTAACTTCAGGCTGGAACAAAAGTGTGTACGATCCTTATGTTAACATGCTTCGCACCACCACAGAAGCCATGTCGGCTGCCATTGGCGGCGTTGACTCCATGACGGTAGAGCCTTTTGACTCAACCTACAAAAAGGCTGATGAGTTCTCTTCCCGGATAGCACGCAACCAGCAAATCGTACTCAAGCACGAGTCTTATTTCAGCAAGGTTGCAGATCCGGGTGCCGGTTCATACTACATAGAAAACATTACCGACAGCATTGCCGAAGCCACCTGGAAACTCTTTGTAGAACTGGAAAACAACGGAGGATTTATCAAGTCCGTGGAAAGTGGTTTTATCAAAGAAGAAATCGAAAAAACCTGTCAGAAGCGCGATATGGATATCGCCATGCGCAAACAGGTTTTTGTAGGTGTAAACCAGTATCCCAATATTCAGGAAAGGATGCTGGATAAGTTGACCCCAACCGCCAAACTGAGTGATTTGGGTGAGTTGAAGACCTATCGTGGGGTACAGGCTTTCGAAGCCATGAGACTTTCGGTGGAAAACCATGAAAAGAAAGGCTTTTCTATACCCAAGGTATACCTCTTTACGTGGGGCAACCTGGCCATGCGCAAAGCAAGGGCCTCTTTTGCCACCAATTTCTTTGGCTGTGCCGGTTATAACATCCAGGAGGCACCCCTTGTGAAGAACCTTGATGAAGCCATTGAAAAAGCCCTTGAGGCCAAAGCAGAAATCATTGTTTTTTGCAGTTCCGATGAAGAGTATGCAGATATGACAGGGGCCATACAAACGATACGTGAAAAACAACCGCAAGCCCGTATTGTAGTGGCAGGAAATCCCAAAGACTCTATGGACAAACTCAACGAGGCCGGGGCGCAGCACTATATTCACATGCGTACCAACACCCTGGAAGCATTGCAACGTTTCAATGATACACTGGGAATTTCCTGAGCAGGATGATTATGATTTCCATTATAGTCAAAACTGGCCAAATGCCTGAAAAACTTAAAATAACAATGTAAACGAAGCTCATTCTTTTACAAAATCCATAAAGATTATGAGACCTGATTTCAAAAATATAGATTATAAGTCTGAGATAAAGAATGCCGCTGATCCCCAGGAATGGGAGAAATCGGAAGGTATTCGCAAAGACTGGTGTACATCTGAGCAGATTCATGTGAAAGGTGTGTACCTGGACAAAGATCTGCAGGACATGGAACACCTGAACTATGCAGCAGGGATTGCTCCCTACCTGCGCGGGCCCTACAGTACCATGTTCGTGATGAAACCCTGGACCATACGCCAGTATGCCGGTTTCTCCACAGCCGAAGAGTCCAATGCTTTTTACCGACGCAATCTGGCTGCCGGACAAAAGGGGCTTTCTGTTGCTTTTGACCTGGCTACACACCGCGGTTATGACTCCGACCACGAGCGTGTGGAAGGTGATGTAGGAAAAGCAGGAGTAGCCATCGACTCTATCCTGGACATGAAGATATTGTTTGATGATATTCCGCTGGACAAAATGTCGGTTTCTATGACCATGAACGGCGCGGTGCTTCCCGTTCTGGCCTTCTATATCGTGGCAGCCGAAGAGCAGGGGGTACCCATGGAGCAACTCAGCGGAACCATCCAAAATGATATCCTGAAGGAATTTATGGTGCGCAACACTTATATCTACCCGCCACTGCCTTCCATGAAGATCATTGCCGATATCTTTGAATTTACTTCGAAGAACATGCCCAAATTCAACTCCATCAGTATCTCAGGTTACCACATGCAGGAAGCAGGTGCTACATGCGACATCGAACTTGCATACACCCTTGCCGACGGATTGGAATACCTGAGGGCCGGTATCAATGCAGGGATGGACATTGACTCTTTTGCGCCACGCCTCTCCTTCTTCTGGGGCATCGGCATGAACCATTTTATGGAGATAGCCAAGATGCGCGCTGCACGGATGTTGTGGTCGAAAATCGTAAAACAGTTCAATCCCAAAAACCCCAAATCGCTGGCCTTGCGTACCCACTCTCAAACTTCAGGCTGGAGTTTGACAGAGCAGGATCCGTTCAACAATGTGGCACGTACTGCTGTAGAAGCCATGGCTGCTGTGTTGGGGCATACCCAATCTCTCCACACCAACGCACTGGATGAGGCCATCGCTTTGCCCACCGACTTCTCTGCCCGAATTGCCCGTAATACGCAGCTCTACATACAGGACGAAACCAACGTAACCAAGGCCATTGACCCATGGGCAGGCTCCTACTATGTAGAGGCATTGACCCACGAAATTGCCCACAAAGCATGGAAGCTCATTGAAGAAGTGGAAGCACTGGGTGGTATGGCCAAAGCCATCGAAACCGGCGTTCCCAAAATGCGCATTGAAGAAGCCTCTGCAAGGAAACAGGCCAAAATTGATTCCAGCAGAGAGATCATCGTGGGGATCAACAAATACCGTCTGGAAAAAGAAGATCCCATTGAAATACTTGATGTAGACAATACGGCTGTGAGGCTTTCTCAAATTCAACGCCTGGAAAAACTCAGAGCAGAGCGCAACAATGAGGAAGTACAAGCTGCCCTTGATGCCATTACACAAGCCGCCGAAACCGGCAAGGGGAATTTGCTCGAACTGGCTGTTGATGCAGCCCGCAAACGTGCTTCTTTGGGTGAGATATCCATGGCATGTGAAAAAATATTTGGCCGTTACCAGGCCGTTATTCGTTCCATTTCAGGTGTTTATTCTATGGAAATTGAAAACAACGAATCTTTCCTGAAGGCACGCCAGCTGGCAGATGAATTTGCTGCCCTGGAAGGACGCCGTCCTCGTATCATGGTAGCCAAAATGGGTCAGGATGGTCACGACCGTGGTGCCAAAGTAGTATCTACTGCCTATGCCGATATGGGCTTCGACGTGGATGTGGGGCCGCTGTTCCAGACTCCCAAAGAAGCAGCCCGCCAGGCAGTGGAAAACGATGTGCATATCCTGGGTTTTTCCAGCCTTGCCGCCGGACACAAAACCCTGGCCCCACAGGTCATCAAAGAGCTCAAAGCCATGGGCCGCGACGACATCATGGTCATCGTAGGTGGTGTAATTCCTGCGCAGGATTACCAGTTCCTCTACGACGCAGGTGTGGTAGGTATCTTTGGCCCCGGAACAGTAATTTCCGATGCCGGCATCAAAATGTTGAATATTTTGATTGAGAGCAGGAAATAGATTCGGTTACAAGTTTTAATTGAATAAAAAGATGACTTCATGGTTATGGGGTCATCTTTTTTTTGTGCTATTTCCTGCAATGCACCAAAACAGGCTCTAATTACCAGATAGTTAAATCATTCTTGAATTGATATATCCGGCGACATCTCCAAAAAGCTATCAAAAAACGGGAAGTGCGTTAGAGGATTTAACAAAAAACAGTCTGATCCTTAATTATACATTCCGTGCAGTGAACGTATGCACAAGCAATGGTCAGGTGTTTGTTGGAAATAAACCCATTTTAATCATTTATACTAGCCGTTTAATGTTTTTTTTATTATATTTGATTCCGATTTGAGAATCAAATTATTTATCAACCTCCCCTCCCAATCAGTAATATGGGTTGATGAATGGATTCGCAAAAGAAGATTAGGAAAACACTGAAAATCAAAAAGCAAATTAATTTTATTTCATCATGTTATGAGCGAATCTTTCGGTTAGTGCCGGAAACGCCATAAGTGTTTTGAAACAACCTCCGAAATTGCTTTAATTAATTTAACGTAGTGCGCCCGGCGCAATGTGGTTTTGTCTTGTTGTGTGGTTTTTCCTGCCAGGAATTGCTTTTGACAGTAAAAAAATCGGTTAGTTGAAACGAAGGAAGGGCAAAGCTCTTGTTGGCAAGTCCTGAAAGAAAAATATGATATTTTTTACTTTAATAATTCTATTTACACGCAGTTCAATTAAACAGATTGTTTAACACAAAAACAAAAGCACATGAAAAAAAGCACAGTAATTTTTGGTTTGTTGCTTCTGATTTTGGGTCAATATGTTTCAGCGCAGCCTGAAAAGCGAATAGACCACAAAAATTTTGAAGTAGAAGTTAAGGAGTTTACAAAGAGTAAATCCTCTTATGGTCTTGGCACATCACAGTGGGGTGGATTCAAACAGATAGATGTTCCGGATTCATTTCGGGAAATCAAAGATCGGGAATTGTTTGATGTTACCTTCAACGTAGACATGTCATTCGCAGAAGATTTTGATCCTGACAACGACGTGGTTTATATTACCGGTTCTATGCTCGGCTGGGCTTCTCCTGGCGATCAACCCAATAATCAAACCATGACCCGTGTTGATGATTCCATGATCTGGAGCAAAACCCTGGCACTTGGAGCAGACACTTATCAGTACAAATACTTCCTCAATTACGGATGGGATTGGGGTGAATGGGATGGAGATCCCAATCGTATGATAACGGTTGCCGGAGATATGGAAGTAAATGATGTGTGGGGTACCTATATAGAACCCGCTAATTACATCAACCTTATCAGAGGAGGCCCCGCGGGAACCAACCCTCTGGCAATACCTGTCCAGATCACAGGGGTAAATGCTGCCCCCTGGAGCACAAATCTGAACCAATGGACAGGAAGCTGGCAGGCACCGCAAGCCATTTATGATCAGGGAGAACATATTAACAATCCGGGTTACTGGTCAAACATTGAGAATAACCCAAATGCAGGAACCACCTGGAATAATCCCCAACCAGGAACCGGTTACGGTATTCTTGTTGTTGATCTTCAACAGGAACGTCAGCTCTACGCTTTAAGTGTTTTTCAAATGTTCAGCGATGGCAAGACAACCCATATTGCGCTGGCATCGCATCCAACCACTGGTAATACCGCACCCAATGCCTTTGATGAAGAGTGGGTAGAATTTTTGCCTGTTTCGCCGGTTGGGCCTGGAGAGAATTTCGGCACATTTGTGGGAAACCCCACCACATTTCCTGTTGACCAGGCTACACGTTATGTAAAAATAATGGCCTATAATGATGGTAACTTAGGAAATCCCTGGTACATTGAATTAAAAGGTATCAAAGCCTATGGAGCGGGTGATTTGCCCTTGGTAATAACCCTAACGGTAGATGATATTACCCAGGATTCAGCTGTTGCTTCAGGAGAAGTGGTGCACCAGGGCAGCTCTTTGGTGACTGCACGCGGGATGGTTTGGGGTGCAATGCCAGATCCCGACCTTGATAACAACTTAGGCTTCTCGCAGGAAGGAGAAGGAATGGGTCACTTTTCAAGCATCCTCTCCGGCCTTGAACCCAATACAAAATACTATGTTCGGTCCTATGCAACTAATAATCACGGCACTAATTACAGTGCGACCCTAAGTTTTACAACACTTTTTGATATGTCAGATATATTTGCCGGCGGTTCAGGTACAGAAGAAGACCCCTGGCTGATTGAAACTGCCGAACATCTTAACAATATCAGGCTCTTTCTCGGGCCCGAAAATACAGATAAATATTTTATGCAAATTGCCGACATTGACCTTGGTGTTGCTCCCTGGAATGAAGGACAAGGCTGGGTACCTATTGGTGTATCGAATTATGAATTCAGAGGCCATTATAATGGAGGTGATTATGTAATTAGTGGCTTATTTATAAACAGGCTCTCTGCTTATCAGGGTTTATTTGGAATAGTAAGAGATGCCACCATAAAAAATTTGCAAATTGATAATAGCCAAATCAGTCTTGGTAATTATTCAGGAATAATGGCGGGTGCGATAATTGGCAATACTTATGCAGGCAATATAACAATAGTGAGCAGTTCAATTACGTCTTCTGAAATTATTGGTGGAATGGTGGGTTTGTCAAGTGGTAATAATTTTCTTGAAAATATTTATTGTGATGTTTCAATAAATATTACAGGAAACTTTGCAGGAGGTATTGCTGCAGTTATTCAGGGGGGAGGCACACTTTCTAACTCCATTTCCTCGGGCAATATTATAGCAGGTGCAAGGGCAGGTGGATTGGTTGGAAGTTTAAGTGCAAGTCAAATTACCAATGCTTATGCAATTGGAAATGTAAATGCAGGAGATTATGCTGGTGGTTTAATCGGTCAACTGTTGCCTAACTCAACTGTATCTAATTGTTATAGCAATGGTTTTGTTTCAGGCTCCCAGTTTACCGGAGGATTGATTGGATATAATCGGCAATCTAATATATTCGGGAGTTTCTGGGATACGGAAACCAGTGGTCAATCAGAAAGTGACGGTGGAACGGGTCTCCCAACTGAACAAATGAAAGATTATGAAACTTACATTTTGGCCGGCTGGGACTTCAAAGGAATGGGTCAATTCGGTATTTGGAATATCGGTAACGAACGAAATGATGGATATCCATATCTGGACTGGCAATTCCCTGATGACCCACCTTTGGATTTAGACATATGGCCTCCTGTTGTAATCACATACTATGTTTACGATATAACACATAACAGCGCATATGTAACTGCTGCGGTAGTGCAAATGGGCAACCCTGTTGCTCATCAGCATGGGATATGCTGGAATACATCGGGTTCGCCTACCATTGAAGATGATAACACCCAGGAAGGTCCGGTAACTGATTTTGGAGAATACATTTCGTTTATGGACAATTTACAGCCAAATACAACATATTATGTCAGGGCTTATATTGTGAATGATGATGCAATTCAATATGGTAATGAATTAAGTGTTTCTACTTTGCCGATGGAAGCTTTAGCACCAGAGGGTTCAGGAACTGAAAACGAACCCTATTTGATTGGGAGTTTATCTGATTTGTATTGGGTTGCTCAAAATGCAGATTCGCATGATAAATATTTTCTGCAAACTGATGATATTGATGCAGGCGAAACTGACGATTGGCACGGTGGAGAGGGGTGGATACCCATTGCTCAATATTGGAGCCTTCCTTTCACAGGAAACTACAATGGAGATGGTCATACCATTTCAGGGTTGACCATCAACAGACCTTATGAAAACTATCAAAGCTTATTTGGTTTCATAACAGATGGCACCATTACAAATCTAAACATTCAAAACAGCCATATCGTCGCTAATCAGCGTGCCGCAGTTCTAGCCGGCTGGGTTGACAATACCCACATCAGCAATATAAACATAGCTAACAGCTCCGTTACAGCCAGTCATTTTGCCGGTGGGTTGGTATCTGTAGCAAGCAGTGGTTCTATGCTGGAAAATATTCATACCCATGCAGAAGTCAGTTCTATGGGTGGTTATGCTGGCGGCATTGCCGGTACAATTCAGTCTGAAAGCACTCTTGCCAACTCCAGTTCTTCGGGTTACGTTTACGCCAGCTCGGTGGCTGGTGGCATCGCGGGCTGGCTGACAGGCGGGGTAATCAGCCAATCCTACAGCACCTCGAATGTTTTTGTTGAAACCCAATATGCAGGTGGTTTGGTAGGAATTTTTGCCAATAGTCATTTGAACAACTCTTATGCAACCGGGTATGTAAATGGCAATAATGCCGGAGGATTAATCGGAACAATTTTTCTTAATGATTATGCTACCACCCCCCTAATTATCAACAATTATTCAGTGGCACCAGTGCAGGGAGAGATTAACACTGGCGGACTTGTTGGCAATATTTCAGAAGAGGCCAGCGATCCATTATTTGATTTCCAAAACAATTACTGGAATTCCGAAACATCAGGACAAGAATCAAGTGCTGTGGGTGAAGGATTATCAACTCCTGAAATGCTTATTCAAACCAATTTCAGCAACTGGGACTTTGCTGAAACCTGGAGCAACATTGAAAATATTACCTA
>RECE01000115.1 GCA_007694165.1 Bacteroidota bacterium | reverse complement strand
TCAGCCTAATCCTTTTTATTAAATTTGCCTTACTTTTTAACCTGGAATCAGCCTTTTTAATTTCCGGGTAAAACCGGGTTAGTGTAATTAATTCGGAAAATCAGGAAGTTGAGAAGCTGAGCGCCAGCAAAGTTGAACAAAGTGAAATCCCGAGACTGAAAGGATTCGGGTTCCCGAGAGCTTTATCGATTCGGGATTGATAAAGTTTAGGAGTTAAGGAGATAAAACAATAGTTTGGTTTTTGAGTAAAGATTTAAGGAAATTCAAATAAAAAAACTGATATGAGTAAAGAAAAAGAAATCCGCTCCATTGAAATTTTCAGGGGGATGATTTATCAGGCGTACATGGTTGTAAATCTGCTGGAAAATGCCGGTATTGAAGTCTATCTGCAGGATGAAATCACCGGAACCCTTAACATGCCCTGGGAAAGTTCCGGTGGCCTAGGAATGGTGAAAGTAACGGTTTCCAGTATTGATTACGAAAATGCGCAGGCTGTGGTTAAGGAGTATGAACAGAACCTACAAGCAGAGGGGTAAGTTTTGCACTTTCGGGTGCGACTTTGGGTTCGTGCCCGGAATGGAAAACTTATCTTATTTTTTCAAAAACACCATGCCAAACTGGATTATGAGTTTTTGAAAGCCTTTAACAGTTTTGGGGACTTCTAAAAATTTGCCTTTTTCCTACCCACCCCAATTCGAAAAAACCTGCATTGAAAAATAAAACATCCCCATAAACCGATCACATTTCTCATCATATCAAATGCATCCAATTATACTATGCGCTTATTTGGAATGATTTCAAATAATGGATAAAAAAGCAAAAAACGTGGATGAAGTTTGTGTATTCGTGATTATTAACATATTTTTAACAGTTTTTAAAAGGGTTTTGAAAGGAGAATTATTTTGGGTATAATCACCTGATTTAATTAAAACTATTTTTTCTTCATTTAATTTTCATATTGTTTCTGCCGGATTTCCTTTAAAAAATATTATAATTCTTAAACATTGAATCAAACGCACATAGATGCAGATTTAAAAAATGAAATACAATTAACCCCAATTATATAGTGTATGAAAAATTCAGCTAAAATTTCAGGACTGTTCATTTGCTTGTTTTTAATAGTTAGCACCGTGGCCTTTGCAGATAAAGGGTCTGTAGTAAAAAAATCAGGCAATATTACTTACATCGACATTATTATTTATCAGCCCAATGTGGAAGACTGTTATGAAATGTCAGTACCTGATAGGAGCATGGATGAAAACTGGATAAATATCTTTCCCATTCCAAATCCCGGACATTTTACCCTTGAGGTAAATCTTGAAAAATACAGCAAATCGCTGCATATTCATATCTATGATATTTCGGGTAAGCTTGTTTTCAGGAGCCTTGAACCGATAGAAGGGAAACAATTCAGCAAAGAGCTGAATGTCAGCTTTCTTGAAAAAGGGGTCTATTTTATCCGGATAACTGGAAAGCATAGGGTAGGAGTAAAACAGATCATTATCAACTAAACCAGGGAGAATTTAGACATGGAAAACAACTTCAGGAAAACTGTAATTTCTACCATATTGTTCCTTATATCAATAATGGTCTTTTCGCAAAAAGCGTATTATTTTGGTCCAGATGCCATGGTAGGTGTAAGCGACTCTGTAGTGATCCGTCTCAATGATTATGAGGGCACAATGCAATGGCAAAAATCTTTTGACATGGATAATTGGGAGAATATCCCTGATGCCACAAGAGATACTCTTTTGTTTGTGGCGGATACCACCACTTATTTCCGGGCTGAAGTCATTGCCGGATATTGCGATCCGTTCTATTCTGATACGGTTCATGTGGGGGTTTATAAGAAAAATTCCGCGGTGGTGATCATTGATGATTATGATGTGGAACTGCTAAGTGATTCCACTCAGCTTGCTAATGGTATTTATGTTTATTCACAGGATGTCACGGGAATCATAGATATAGGATCGGTATTAGTGAGCCGGGAGGGTGAAGGTTATATCCGTATAGTTACTGAAATAAACCCACAGAAAGATCAAACTGTCATTCTTACTGAAGGGGGTGATTTAACCGATGTGATTGACGAAATAGACCTGCAGGACTATATCCTGATCACAATGTCAGATTCTGAAAAAAATGTTGCTAATGCCAGGAGAGTTCCATTACAAATATCCTATCTCATCCCAGGAGCCAGAACTGATGACAGCAAAAGTGGATTTGATCTTAGCGGGGTTAACTTCACCATAGATGTCCCTGACCCCAATGATGAAGAACTTACCCACCAAATAACTGCAAACATTACGCATGGCATTATCCTTTTTGAACCCCTTTTGGAGAGAATACTCAACATAGGGAACTCTCCCCCACAAGTGAGCCAGTTTGGCCTAATAGCTTCCGGAGATATTAACTATGAGCTGGATGTAATTATTGAAGCGGAGACTGGCATCACCGCAATTGAAGAAGAAATCCATTTGATAACATACACCATTGGCCCGGTATTTTTTGGCTTAGTACCCATGTATATAGATTATACCCTCACGGGGGTATTTTCAACTGCCTTTGACGAAAGTGGCGAGGTTAGTTTTGGATTTAAGTCGGGGTATGAAACCCAGTTTGGTGCTTTTTATGACAGAGATTTCAGCCCGCAATGGACAACCATATGGCAGGCAGAAAAAAAATCTCATACTGACGAGTTTCTTATGGGCGATGTACAAAAAAATGTTTTCGCCGGGATTGGTGTTGAAAATAAATTCAGCACTAAGATAGGCGGAGTTTCAGGACCTGATTTTTCAGCTGAACCAAACCTATGGAGTGAATTTAGTATTTCATTCTCACCTCCTGAATGGAACTCCTTACTTGCCTCGGGCATTTCAGGAGCATTGGATTTTGTTGTAACCGTTATTGATGAAACGCTGAATGATTTCCAGACAAACCTTCCCGCTGTAAGCTGGATTATTTATGAGGCAGGCGACACA
Source organism: Bacteroidota bacterium (assembly GCA_007694165.1). Lineage (GTDB taxonomy): Bacteria > Bacteroidota > Bacteroidia > Bacteroidales > UBA7960 > SKVR01. Next base: position 4,850 of record RECE01000115.1, on the reverse strand, counting down.
TTAGAAACTACAGTTCCTGAAGTTGAAACACTTCCTGCTCAAATCATTACTGCCACCTCTGCGCTATCCGGGGGGTATGTAATTAATGATGGTGGTTCAGATGTTATTTCACGGGGTGTGGTATGGAGCACAACCGAAAACCCCACACTGGATTACAATCTTGGTTTTACAACTGATGGTGATGGTACAGGTGAATATGAGAGCTATGTCGCCGGACTTATTGCAAACACGAAGTATTACATACGCTCTTATGCTACTAATGGCCAGGGAACTGGTTACGGACAACAAATTTCGTTCAGAACCTTCGTCTATGGTGAAGGAGTTACAGATATTGATGGCAATTTTTATCAAACAGTGGTAATTAACAACTTTGAGTGGATGGCGGAGAATCTTAAGACAAAAAAATACAGTGATAGTACAAACATATCAAACGCTGCCATGGGTAACGGGGAAGAATTAAGGTCAGGTGCATACTATTGGTATAACGATGATGAGGTAACTTATAAGGACGCTTATGGTGCATTGTATAACTGGCATGCCGTTAATAATTCCAATGGCCTTTGCCCCGCAGGCTGGAGAGTACCTACCCGCGCTGAGTGGATAACACTGGTTGATTATGTTGTTTTAGAAGGCTATCTGAACAGCACGTTTGAGGGTGGGGCACAAGATGCTTTAAAATCCTGCAGACAAATAGACTCTCCGTTAGGTGGAGATTGCGCTACAAGCGAACATCCTCGCTGGAACTTTCACAGCAGCCACTATGGAATTAATGCATTTGGGTTCGATGGCCTTCCGGGAGGTTACCGCACAAGCGGCGGTAGCTTTGAGGAAATGGGTGATGGAAGTTATTTGTGGACAGCTTCGCAGTTTGGAGGTGATTGGAGCGGTTCGGCTTTCTTTGTTTTGTTACCGGGGGCAGGTTTTATTTCAACAACCCTGAATGCATCTAAATTTGAGGGCATGTCTGTTCGCTGTATCAGGGATGTTGTGCCGGAAATACCAACTGTAAGTACCCTTCCGGCAAGCAACATAATCTCCAACACCGCCGATGGTGGGGGCATAGTACACATTGATGGTTTTACACCCGTTACTGCCCGTGGTGTTGTTTGGAGTACCACTGAAAACCCCTCCCTTCAGAACAACCAAGGGCTGACAAACAATGGTTTTGGCACAGGAGTGTTTGAGAGTTTACTCTCTGGCCTTTCTTCAAATACCACATACTTTTACCGTGCTTATGCCACGAATATGATGGGTACCAGTTATGGTCAGCAGGTTAGTTTTACCACAACTCAGGACACCGGTAATTTACCCCATGTAACTACCCATCCGGTTACAAATATAACTAATAACTCTGCATCCAGTGGTGGTAATGTAACTACAGATGGAGGCACACCGGTCACAGCACGTGGGGTGCTGTGGAGCGCCCTGGAAACACCTACTGTGGATAGCAACCATGGATTTACTGCCAATGGTGAAGGAACAGGCGAGTTTGTAAGTGACATCACAGACCTTTCACCTTATACAACTTTTTATGTGCGGGCTTATGCGACAAATAATGCAGGTATAGTTTACGGACAGCAAGAAACCTTTACTACACCTACTTCAGGCAATTTCGGAGAGGGTGTTACTGATATTGAAGAAAACGAATATACAACGGTTTTTATTGGCGACCGGGAATGGATGGCTGAAAACCTGAAAACCACAAAATACAAAAACGGCATAAATATACCTAATATTACCGATGGCAATGATTGGGTAGAGTTAACTTACGGTGCTTACAGCTGGTATAATAACGATGAATCTTTTTTCAAAGACACCTACGGTGCTCTGTATAACTGGCATGCGGTAAATACCGGCAATCTTTGCCCAACAGGCTGGAAGATTCCAAATAAAGATGAAATGGTAGAATTGGTTAATTATCTTATTGATCAAGGCTACCCCAATACCGATATTTCAGGAGGCGCAGGCAATGCCCTTAAATCATGCCGGCAGGTGAACTCACCCATGGATGGAGATTGTGAAACAATTGATCACCCCAGATTTGATTCTCATAGTATACATTACGGTATTGATATATTTGGCTTCTCCGGACTACCAGGTGGAGGACGTATTTTAACTACTGGAGACTTTTCACATTATGGTTCCTTTGGCCGTTATTGGACTTCAACAGAGAACTCGTCATTGAGTGGCTGGTATTTTTCGCTAGGATTTGATCGCGGAGATGTTTTTATGTCAAATAATCTCCTGAAGACACATGGGCTTTCTGTTCGTTGTCTTAAGGAATATATAGCCCACCCGACAGTAACCACGGCAAGTATGTCCAACGTCGGGCAAACCACAGCCACTGGGGGTGGCAACGTAACAAGTGACGGATTTGGTACGGTAACAGCCAGAGGGATAGCTTACAGCACATCTCCTGATCCGACCATTTCTAACAATACTGTTTCGGCAGGTAGCGGGACCGGACCGTTTGCCGCAAACATAACAGGCTTGAGTCCCGGCACCACCTATTACTTGCGTGCTTATGCCACTAACAGTGCAGGTACAGCCTATGGTCAGCAGGTTAACTTTACAACCACCGGCGGCAGTTCTGGCCAGTACTCCGAAGGGTATATCCATTGCAATCCAGACAACCCCACCGCCGTAGTAGATGTTATAACCCCCATCACCGGAAGAACCTGGATGGACCGCAACCTGGGGGCCTGGCAGGTGGCTACAAGTTCTGCCGATGAAGCAGCCTACGGCGATTTGCACCAGTGGGGTCGGTTTGCCGATGGGCACCAGTGCCGCACATCGCCCACTACCGATACACTTAGCAACAGCGACCAACCAGGGCACGGTCTCTTTATTTTATCTTCCAACGATCTCTGGGATTGGCGCAGTCCACAAAATGATAACTTATGGCAGGGTGTAAATGGCGTGAATAACCCGTGCCCTCATGGTTACAGGCTACCCACCCAAGCAGAGTTACATGCAGAACGGATGAGCTGGAGCCCCAACAATGCCGCAGGAGCATTTGCCTCGCCGCTAAAATTGACCGTGGCGGGCTCCCGCAACAGCACCGATGGTTCGCTCAACAGTGTCGGCACCGTTGGCCGTTATATGACGAGTTCAGTGCATGGGTCGAACTCGTTCTTCTTGTTCATCACTAGCACCGGGGCCCATATATCCCCCTCCGGCCGGGCAAACGGAGGCTCTGTTCGTTGCCTTAAGAATTTGGGGGATTAAACTATGTCGCCCCGCAACTGTCAGTCATTCCGAACACATTAAAGAACCGTAAGCTCGGCGAAGCCAATCTCGTTTCATTGTTATGCAGAATTTTATTTTAACCAGACACTACTGTAAAAGAACCAAAAACATAAAACATTAAATTGGAAATTATATGAAATACCTTGCATTTGTTTTGCTTTGTTTTACTGTCGGAATTGTTCAGGCACAATCAATCACCGGTACCTTCCCCGCCCTCGCCAATCAGCAGATAAAACTAACAGGCTTTGAAGGTTTTACCATTTACACAATAGGCAATGCCAAGGCAGATGAACAGGGCGAATTCACCCTTTCTTTTTCAGAAAAGGACTTAGGTATGGCTTACCTTGTCGCTGAAGACGAAAAAGCTTTTATTGTTATCCTGGCGCCTAAAGAAAACCTGGTGCTGGAAGGAGAGGCACTGGCTTTTCCTCAAACTGTAACAATCGTTTCAGGCAGGCAGAATCAGCTTTTTGAACAATACGCCGGCGAGCATCCCCGCAGGGAACAAGCCCTGAGTGCATGGGATTACCTGGAAAGAATATACGCGATGGATTCGCTTTTTGCCATTCAAAAGGAGGCCAGAAATGCTATCCAATCAGAGAAACAGCGCATAAAGCAAGAAGACGAAGCATTCCTGACAGGCTTAGACCCTGAAACTTACGTGAGCTGGTTTTTGCCCGTGCGTAAGTTAGTCAGTTCCGTGCCAACCATTGCACAATACCGCACCAGTGAAATTCCCGGGGCTATAGCAGCTTTCAGAAATATGGACTATACCGACCCCAGGCTGTATAAAAGCGGCCTGCTGCGTGAAACCATAGAAGCTCATTTCTGGCTCATCGAAAACAGTGGACGCACGCTCGATTCGGTGTTCATAGAAATGAACGTATCCATTGACCACATGATCGATAACCTGGTTTCAGATGATAAAAAGTTCAACGAGATTACCCAATACCTGTTCAACCTCCTTGAGCAGCGCAGCCTGTTTGGGGCTTCAGAATATCTGGCTCTGAAAATTCTCAATGAAGTTACTTGTACCCTGGATGACAACTTCGCCAACCAGCTGGAAAGCTATCGCGCCATGAAGGTTGGTAATATGGCACCAAATATTGTTTTTGAAGGAGATGTTTTTCAAAACGGGCAGACAATTAAAATCCCCGCACTTTTATCAGAGGTGGATGCAAACTACATTGTAGTTATTTTCGGCTCATCCTGGTGTCCCATGTGCCCGCAGGAATTGTCAACCATTAAAAGGGTGTATGATAAATGGAAAAAGCATGGTGTGGAAGTGGTTTATGTTTCACTGGATGAAGACCGGGCTGATTTTGAACGTTCTTCTTCTGCATATCCCTTTATCAGCTTCAGTGATTATAAAGGCTGGGAAACCCCATCCGTAAAGGATTACCATATTTTCGCCACACCCACCCTGTTTCTTTTAGACCACAACTTTGAAATCCTTTTGCGCCCCCATTCTGTAAGGCAGGTGGATGCTTGGGTGGATTGGTTTCTGTTGCAGGGGAATAATTTTTAGTTCGGTGAACCCGGAAGCTGGAAATTGCTCCGCAAGTTTCCGGTTCCCGATGGGCCAGGAACTTCCAGCTTGC
>RECE01000281.1 GCA_007694165.1 Bacteroidota bacterium | reverse complement strand
TTTCTGATTGCTTCAAGTACTTCTTTGCTTTCTTCTTCGGTGTTGCAGTGTACTACTATATCATCTGCATAGCGCACAAAACTTAGCCGTGGATAAAAGAAGAACCAATATCATCCACCGATGAACTATTAATTTGACTGCTTGTTCTATGTTCGTAGAGATTATTAAAAAGTAAAAAAGAAGCAGTTATGAGCAAATCAAAAATTTTGGTAACCGCCTCAACAGGAAATATCGGAATCCCCCTTTCAAAAGCTTTACATAAGAAAGGGATCCCTTTTACAGCCGCAACAAGAGATGCTGAGAAAGCATTTGAACGGTTCGGATTCGTAACCGAAACAGTGTCCCTTGATTTTAAAAACCCGGAAGGATTTCCCGCAGCTCTGAAAGACGTGAATACGCTTTTTTTGTGCGGTCCTTCGGCCACCCCGGGCGCAGAAAAATTACTTGAGCCGCTGGTGGAGCAATCCCTTACATCTGGAGTAAATAAATTCGTGTTTATTGCCTCTTACCCCAATATTACAGAGATGATTGAAAACAGCGGCCAAGACTACACCTTTTTGAGGGCAAACTTTTTTATGCAGAATTTTGAATTGTACCAGACGGAAGATATCCGGGTTCGCAATCAGCTGTTTCTGCCTACCGGAAAGGGGAAAGCACCCTATATTGACACCCATGACATAGGACAGGTTGCGGCTGAAGTAATAGAAAATCCATCGAAATTCTCTAAAAGAACGCTGTATCTGACAGGTTCGCAATCTATGGACCTTCATGAAGCTGCGGCTGTATTTTCAACTGTTTTGGGCAGAGAAATTACCCACCGGGAGCCAGACGATGCAACCTACCGCAAGGAGATGGAAAAGCGCGGGTTTTCAACCGAATATATCGATGCCATGATTGCCGTATTTGGCAAGATCAAAAAGGGTAAGGTGGCTCAAACATCCGACACCATCGAACAGCTATTGGGCAGAAAGCCCATAACGCTGAAAAAATACATTGAGCGGAATAAGCATATTTTTCAATAGCATGGGGTCATGCTGAGTATTCGCAGGCAATTTGGGTTTCACCGGCTTTTAATCTTCACAATAATGCTGTTAATCCAAGCTTGATTCCCAGGCCCCTGGTAAAGAATACATCCAATTGCTCGTGGTCAAAGCTTGTTCTTCGATTATATCTGGTATAAGCATAACCCAGAACCAGGTCAAAACTGATATACTCATTAGCAAAAAAAGCCATACCCAAATCAATTTCATATGCCAGCATTCCGTATGAAATTATCTCCTTGTCCCACGATTTAGACTTGCGCACATGTCCAGGCCCAAACATTCCTTGCAAATATGGCATAACATTTCCTTGCCTCAGGGGGTAATATCTTAAAAATGGGCCGATAGCTGCGTAAGTAACTATCTCTTTTTGGGTACCCACACTTTCCGTTTCCCTTTTTAATGGAACCTTTGCACCCAGAACCAAACTGTTGGAAATAAAAAAACCAAATTGAGGAGAAAATTCCATAGTTGTGGTGTTTAGGGAATCTTTTAGATTTGACTCCCAGTTTGTATTTAGCCGGGATAAGGATAATTGGGAACCACCTCCAATTAAAAGACTGCCTTTACGGGTTTGGCCGGAAACAACCGCAGGAATAATAAAAAGCAACATGACCCCTATGTAAAAACTGGTAATTTTTGTCATATTTAAGATACTATAAATTAAACAATAGAAGGTCTATCGGCAATCGCCCCACCCCAATGGCACAGCTAAAGTAGCGGATTTACGGGCTTCTCACCTATCTGTCTCGTCCTGAAAAAAGTTGAAGCGGGCTACAACCCTTTAAATACGACTGAAACCCTTATTGAATATATTGTGTGTTAGCAATAGTTTGTTACGAAAAACTACTTATTCGGATAATCTAATCTTTTAAACAACGGACACTGAAACCATTCTCCTTATGTATGTTGTTTCTGTTCACTTTGTCACCGTAGTGGTACAGGAGTCGATTCCAAGCGCCTAAACTATTGGTCTCTGTTCTACTCCATAAGTAACACCAACCTCCAGCATTGTAGAAAGAACCATCGGTACCACGATAACCACCAGGCAAAGCTGTAAAACCTGATTCATTTGTTCCATTACCATCTTCCTGCCAGCCGTTTGTTGACTTTAATTTGCTCCCCTCATCAGTTCCTCGTGAACCGAATTGAATAGATTCTTCATACGACATTCCAAGGTGCATTTCAAGAGTTCTCCATTCATAATCTGCAGGTACATGCCAGCCAGTAGGGCAAACATTTCTTGTTTCAAAAACATACCAATTGTATAAAATACCGTAATTTGATTCATTATCGTTTTCGTACCAGCAATATGCAGCTGTTGTCAGGTTGCTCCATTCTGTATTGGCAGTTACATTTCGTATAGGTGTGCCATCATGGTATTTTGTTGTTGCAAGGTTTTCAGCCATCCATATTTGTTCACCAATTTTGATTGTTTTATAAACATTATTTTCAATGTCAGTTAATGAACCTGTACCATCTGAATTTTCAGTATAGTTTGATTCATTATTGTCATTGCTATTATCATTTCCATATCCATCTTTTTCGCAGGATTGGATAATAAACATACTGGCGAGTAATAAAAGTGCTGTAACACTTTAAAAGTTTTTTTGGGATTTCATTATAATGAAATTAATTTCTGCCTACTTGTTTACGACTTCGGCTTTTCGTTCTTGTACTTGGGCACAAGTTTACAATTTATTGCTAACGGTTGGCGTGTATGTGCAGTAGCGGATTTACGGGCTTCGTCACTGTCCACCGCTACAAAAGCCCAAGCGTAGCAGCGAACGCTAAACTACCCCCATGCCCCGCTATTGTTGGCTCTATCATTTTGGTAGCAGTGATTTTTTTTAATGGCTTATCCCATAGCACGATTTCGTTTCTGCCCAGCCTTCTTTTCAATGCAGCATTTTTGCACAGCCCTCCCCATAACGTGCATCAAATATAAACATTTTTTAACACCCCTTTGAATTTCTGCCCCCTAAATCGAAAATTGCATTTTGCCTGCCGGATTTACCGGGGTGAAGGCAGAAATCCAGGGCTTGCTGTTTATACTTGATGTTAAGGTGCTGAAGGGCTTCGACTGCCCACGAGCAAACACATACGAAAAGGAAGGAAACTCTGGATTTCAGCCGGGGAAGGGAGTGGCACAAACCAAACCGGTATGGCTGGCAAAATATGTCCGGCTTAAGTTACAACCTGATTTGCAAATGCGTTATAAACTGCATCTCCTATTTGCTTGCCCATACCAAAGATCAAACTACCCAGAATGATGATAATGACGATGCAAATAAGCACCTTAACCGGTTTGTCTAAAGCATTAAACTTTCGCCTGATACGTAGTATTTGTTTTTCCATAAACAAAAATAAAAAAAATGACCATTTTAAAATCGAACGCTGTAAATGCTGCTTTTAAGCGCATAAAGTATCAGGAGAAAACGGAAGAGGGATGGACCATGCATTGCATTTCGCCGAAGCTGGTAATCCATTTTTCTGCGGGAGGCAGAAATATGTTTAATGGGCATAGGGCGTATCGAATCACTTTTTGTTTGAACTTTATTCAAAGGATGCTCCGAAGGTTTTGCTGACCCCATGTGCTGATCAGCCTTTATGACAATGAATGGGATGTTGTTTTCAGCTGCAACTTCAATGAACCTTTTTTTACAAAATCCTGTTACCGTTTTGATAAATGACAGCGGATGATTACTGACACTGAATATTTACAAAAGCAAAGGTATGTGGGCGATTCTGAAGCCGATAGTCTGGTGACGCATCTTTTTGAGAGTCGCCAGGAGAAAACGCTTTACCAGGCACTGGGCACACCGGCAGAGCATCTTCATTCTCTTTCTGATGCCAACAAAGAGCTGCACTCTTTTATCCATACTCCAAAAGAAAAACCTGCCTGGTACGATGCTGAAAAAATTGCCTTGGGCCAGCGATTTTACCGCAAGTATGCTTCAGAAATTATGATGCTGCTGGGCGCAATGTCTTTGCCGTATTGCTATGCGGCAAGCCCCGGGAACAAAGCCCTGCATCTGACAGAGAAAATGCGCAATAAGCCCGGAAAGCGACTGCTGGAAACCGCACAATATGTAATACAACTTATGGAACCCGGAAGCTTTGAACCTGACGGCATTGCCCACCCTTATATCAATAAAACCCGGCTTGTACACGCAATGGTGCGGTACATGCTGCTCAAGAAAACCGATTGGAACATGGACTGGGGCTTACCCATCAATCAGGAAGACATGGCCGGCACCAACCTGGCGTTCTCATTTACCATTATTAATGGTTTGGAGAAGCAGCAATTCCCTTTAAGACAAGAACAATCGGATGCATTTTTGCACATTTGGCGTTACATCGGATACCAAATGGATATCCAGGAAGAATTACTGGCAGATAACATGCAAGAGGCAGCAGCATTGGAATATGTAATCAGAAAACGCCATTTTAAAGCATCTATAGAAGGCCGGAAATTGATGCAAGACCTGCTGGAACATTATCGGGATGAGTTTCCCTGGCCGGCCGGTCAACTGGTAGAACATCAAATACGGTATTTTTTAGGTGAAGAAATCAGCGACATGCTAAAGATAGAAAAGAACACCGGTAAAGATGCCCTGATTAGGGTAATCAATAAAGTAAAAAATGGTATCAACAGGCACTTTCATTTTTCCACTTACAACACGATGATGAAAAACCATGAAAGACTAAAAAAAATACATGGAGACATGTAACCCAGACTCATTTTTCCATAACACACCTTACCGAAAAGCCTAAATCTTTTGAGGTTGTAACTCTCACAAGGCTTGTATAGATCCTGCCCATGTGTCTTACCCAGGCATTATTTTCATCTGATGCTGTAGAGCTCCACCAATAGCTGCCATACCCTATTCCACCAAACGCATTATCCCCAATATGTATTCCCGCCGGTATAGCTGAAAAACCACTTTTATTGTTACCTATGTCATTGGGTGCAACCCATAAACCGGTATTATCTTCTTTCGTACCAAAACTTTTCATTTTTCCTAATGCTTCAATTTCGCCACCCAGATAGTCAGTTAAAACATTCCAGTCTTCATCAGAAGGCAAACGCCAACCATCCGGACAAACGTTTAAAGCTGTTTCCCAATCATATAGCAGTCCATATTGCTCAATATTTTCTTTAACATCATTATAGGCTCTGTATTTTCCTTCTCCCGGGTTATAGGCTAAATTTTCTGCCATCCAGGTTTGATTTCCTATTACAATGGTTTTGTAAACGTTCCCATCTCTTTTATCTTCAAGAATGCCAAAGTCATTTTCTGTTTGAGACTTTAAAACGCTGGCAGAAGTTATTAATACAATTAAACACAAGAAAGCTAACAATCTATCCATTTTCTGTAAATATTAAAAATAACGATTTTAATTGGCTTCAAATCTAATGGCAATATTTTAAAATTGTTTCAAGGCTGGTAATAAAAAATCATTGTTGTTGATACAAGAATCAATCAACCGCAACATAGTCACTTTCCAGCACCCAGATGGTGTATCCCCGTGCAGGGGCTGTTACGCGCACTCTCCCGTCAGCATCTACGGAGGTGGTTTGTCCGGAATCCAGGGCATTGACCAGTTCTGCTCCTTCCCAAAGGGTAAATCCATCAGGGTTGGCATCCACCCACAATTCTTTCTCCCTTGTGCTGTTGTTGAGCACGATGATGGCGCCATCTTTAATACCATTACCCTGGCGGCGGGCCACATACGCATGGGGTAGATTTTCCACCGGCCGGGGGTTACCAGTCTGGCTGAGCACCTCCAGCCTGCCTCCCAGGTAAGTATTGCGGATGAAGGCCAGTTGGCGGATGTCTTCTGCCACCCGGGCGGGAATTTCCTGTTTGATACTCCTATCGTCCATATCCTCCAGGGTAACCCCGTAGAGGTGTGGGTAAAACAGACAGGGCCGCCCTTCATGGGTGAGGATGTAGGCATGGGCCAGTTGCCAGTCTTTGGTTATCCATTTGTCATGCTCCTTGCCGGTATCATGGTTTTCCACGAAGGTAACCACCGAAGAGGCAGGAAGATGGTATCCTTCGGTATTGCGGATAAGGCCGGCATGGTTGAGCCGGCGCATGTCGAAGCTTTCATCGCCGTTGCACATTTCGGTAAGGGTAAATTTGAGGGGAAAGTCGAATACCGATGATTGCGCCCCTTCAGTCTCAATAGTGGTTGCCCAGTGATGGATACGGTGCGCGGGGCCCCAGTATTCGCTGACGATAAACCGTTGTTGTTGATTTTTCAGGGGCAGGTTGTTGATCCATCCGGCGGCAAACGACGGCTGGTATCCCCATACAAAATCCAGGCGGAAGCCGTCGAAGTTGATTTCTTCTACCAGCCAGCTGCCCCAGTCTTTGAGGCGTTGCCGTACCAGCGGGTCGAAGGTATTGAGGTCGTTGCCAAAGGCTTTGGTATGGGGTATGAGTTCACCGTCCTCGCCCCAGTCGCCCAGCCAGCCCTCATCGTCGGCGGGTTGAAAATGGGTGTAATTCCATTCATAATTGGGCTCATTGTCGCTGGTGCGCTCCGGATAGAAATAATGGGTGTTGGTGTGTGCTTCCAGCATTTGGGAGGCGATGTCGTGTCCCTGGTAAAGAATTTCAAAGGGGTAGTAGCCGTTGGTCTGGTCGGCCCAGCTCCAGTTGTCCTCCACCATTTGCCAGGCCGACAAGCGGATGATGATGTCGGTATAGGCCGGAACTGCCACCCGGTAGGTGTCAAAATCCTGTTCATGCAGGATAAAACTCCTGGCAGTGCTGCCCGAAGAGGGGAAGTTCAACGGTGCAGTGCTGGTTTGAGCCCAAATAAATGCATCATGGAAACCGGTCCCTTCATAATCGATCTGGATTTCGTAGCCCGGTTTGCGGGAGGAAGCCTCAAAATCGAGGTGGTACCCTTTTATTTTTAACAGGTATTCGCCGGGCCTGGCGTTGGGGATTACCCATTTTATTTCGTTGGTGGGATAGGGTACACGCTGCGCGCCATGCCTGAAGGCTTCATCAAAAACGTATTGTTTCACCGCAGGATTGGGTTCGGAGTTTTCATCGGAGGCATACATATGATTGAGGATGATGTCGGCATATACATCAATGTACGATTTCCCGCCCGTGGTATCCTGCATGGTGCGCAGCATTTTTTCCAGTTCGGCCCTGCTTCCGAAGCGGGTTTCTACGGAACCTTTCTGGTAGTAATTTCCCAGATCGTAATGGTCATACACGCCGTAACCCATGTCATAGATGCCCCAGTTTCCTTTAGAGGGAGCGGGAATCCACAGCCCGGTAATCCCCAATGTCCTGAAGTCGGCTGCCTTTTGGGTAAGGTTGTTCCACCACAGCCCTTTTTTGTTTTCACTGTCCACGGGCACGTCCCAGTAGAAGGTCTGAAGCATGATGTCGTTTTGTGCTTTCAACACAAGGCTTATAAACAGCAGGAACGTGAATGTGATTGTTTTCTTTATCATGAAAGTGAATTTTTGTGACTGTTTGCCAACTATATTTTTGATGCGAATGTAGCAAATATACCCGAATGATTCCCAACGAGAGCAACGCATTACCTGGCGTTTTCCTGCAAGGACAAATTCAACGGAAGAAGTACGGCATACCGCTATTATTCGTATCTTTGCACTTACAAACTAAATATACAGAAAATGTCAAAATCCAAAGACGCCAAAAACGAAAAGACGGCGAAGAAAGCTCCCGCAAAGAACCTGAAAGAGAAAAGGGCAGCGAAAGATGCCAAACGCATGGAGAAAAAAAACACGGGTAAAGTACTATAAATTAAAAATTCAGACGCTTGCAATCGTTACATCCCAAAATAGCCATTATAGGAGCCGGTAATGTGGGCAGCACATATGCCTTTTCGCTCATGATAAGCGGACTGGCCCGCGAAATTGTGCTCATAGACAAAAATACAGCACTGGCCAAAGGCGAGTGCATGGATCTCAACCACGGACTCAGCTTTGCTCATCCTACCAGGATTCATCCTGCTGGTTTTGAAGGCTGTGCAGATGCCGATATTGTGGTCATTACAGCCGGCGCCAACCGCAAACCCGGCCAAAACAGGACCGAACTGGCCCAGGACAACCTGGAGATATACAAAAGGATCATTCCCGAAATTCTGAAATATACCACTCAGGCTATCCTTTTGGTGGTAACCAATCCCGTGGATATCCTTACGTATTGTACTTTGAAGATTTCCGGCCTGCCATCGGGCCGTGTTATTGGATCGGGCACAGTACTCGACACGGCACGCTTTCGATATATGCTCAGCGATCATTGCAAGGTCGACTCCAGCAATGTTCACGCCTATATTATCGGTGAACATGGCGATACGGAACTGCCGGTGTGGAGCAATGCCACCATTGCAGGGATGCCCATAGAGAAATACAGCACCCTGTATGCCGGACTCTCCGACTATAAAAACGTATTTTCTGATATCTTTCTCAAAGTAAAGGAATCTGCCGGAGAAATCATTGCCGCCAAAGGGGCTACCAGCTATTCCATTGCCTTGTCGCTGGTGAAAATCACACGGGCCATTTTACGGAACGAAAACTCCATATTGCCGGTATCTACACTGATCAACGATTACTACCAGATAAGCGATGTATGCATAAGCATCCCATCATTGGTAAACCGGAGTGGCGTGGTGCATTATCTCGATCTTGAGCTTTCGAAGTTAGAGCAGCAGCAGTTTACCCATTCTGCCAATACGTTGAAACATATCATCAAAACCCTCGACATTTGATTTTTCGGCTATACTTCGCCCAAAACCCATTTTACTTCACCAGCTGATCAATCAGCCCCCTGAATATGATATGGTGAAGGGGCACCACTGAGTACCAGTACATTCTCCCCCACAACCCTTTGGGACGGAAAGTGGCGGTTTGGTAAAGCTTATCATCAACAATTTTAAATTCCAGCCAGGCTTCCCCGGGGAGTTTCATTTCGGCAAAGAGCAACAGGCGTCCCTCCTTGCGACTGGCATACAATACGCGCCAGAAATCAACTGAATCGCCCGGGTCGATACGATCGGGGTGTGTACGACCACGCCGCAACCCTACCCCACCAGAAAACTTATCGAGCGTACCCCTTATTTTCCACAACCAGCTGGCATAATACCATCCGGTTTGCCCCCCGATGCGCCAGATGGCATCCAGCGTTCGCTGCCGATCCCGGATTTTTCGTACGCGCTGATCCACAAAACAACCGTTGGTGGGCACATTGATAAAAGCCGACAGGCTCTGGTTGATGCGTCCGCTGATCAATGAATCTTTCCAGCTTGATACAACCTCATTGGTTTCGATGGCCGAAAAAGTCCTGCGCAGCGATGTTTCGTAGTCCATGGGGGTGACATCCAGGATGTGATTGATTTCATCATTGCGGGCCACTACTTCTACTTTCATGCTGTTGACCAGCGATGTGGCCAGGCGGTAAGAAGTGGAGGTAATAAAATACAACCAGTAAGAAGAAAGCTTCGGCGTCATAACCGGAACAATACCAATGCGACGCTTCAATCCCCTCACCCGGGCGAACCCCAGCAGCATCTCCTTGTAAGTGAGAATATCGGGACCCCCAATGTCGAAATTGCGGTCATAGGTTTTTTCTTCGAAAAGGGTTGCATCCAGAAAGGTTATCACATCTTTGATGGCAATGGGCTGGCAACGTGTATTAAGCCAGCGGGGGGCTATCATTACGGGGAGTTTTTCCACCAGGTCGCGGATGATCTCGAAGGATGCACTGCCCGAGCCGATAATGATACCGGCACGCAGGGTGGTGAAATGATATTTCCCTTTGCCCAGCTCCTCCTCCACTGCTTTTCGTGAAGCCAGATGTTTGGAAAGATTTTCTTCATTGATAATCCCACTAAGGTACACCACGTGTTTTGTCTTGCCTTTGTCGAGGGTCTCCCTGAAATTGCGGGCGGTTTTCATTTCCATCTCCTCATATTCCGTGGAGGTAGACATGGAGTGCATCAAATAGTAGGCTCCGTCAATATCGGCGGGGATATTTTCCAGGGTTTTCTCATCCAGGAAATCCACTTCCACCACTTCAATGTTTTTGAGCAAAGGCTCAGGGGGCGAGAAACGGTTCTTGTCGCGCACACAGCACACTACCGTGTAGCCTTTATGGACCAGCACAGGCAGCAATCTCTTGCCAATATATCCGGTAGCACCGGTAAGAAGAATTTTCACGATAACAGAGGTTTTAGTAATCTTACTTTACTTAAAACCCATTCCAAGGTTAATTGTTGGAAGATATTCTTAAACAAAACCTTTTGTTGAGACTTTTCAACTTATAATTAAACAAAACAGCCATCTAAAGCATTACCTTATAAATCAATTTAAAAAGTCCACTATGCAGACAAAAAAATACATTCTGATCTCGGTTGCATTGATCATGCTGTCTTGTTCTATTTATGCACAGCGCGAAAGAGACCAGCGAATCCCTCTTATCGGCACGCAAGCACCTGGTTTCAAAGCTCCATCTACCAATGGGCCAGTTTCATTTCCTGATGATTTTGGCAATGATTGGAAAATACTATTTGCTCACCCACGCGATTTCACACCCGTATGCTCTTCAGAAATCCTTGAACTTGCCTACAGGCAGGACGAGTTCAAAGCACTGGGTGCACACATCCTTATAATTTCCGTTGACAGGATGGCCTCCCATAAAAGTTGGAAAGCAGACCTGGAATCCATCGCCTATAAGGGCCGAAACCCGGTTAAAATAGCCTTCCCGTTTGTGGTTGACAGTGCCGCGGTGATCTCTCAACGTTATGGGATGATCGATTCAAGGACAGGAAGCGGCCAGAGCATAAGAGGGGTTTTCTTTATTGATCCGCAAAATGAGATCAGAGCTTTTCATTTTTACCCCAATGAAGTGGGGCGCAATACCGACGAAATAATCAGGACACTCAAAGCACTGCAAACCCAGCAAAGCTATGATAATATTGTTATTCCGGCGAATTGGCAGCCCGGCGATGATGTAATGATACCCATACTTTCCAAAGAGGATAAAGAAGAACTGCAATCTCCGGAATCTAAAATTCACTACATAAACTGGTATATGATTTACCGAAAACAGGAATAAGTCCAGGTCAAAAATACTCACATCCACTGATTTGAGTGAATAACACAAATTACATATCAGGCTTTTACAAGCGTTAACAATACCGCTATTTATCGAATACTTTTTTTCGGAGTGGCTTACAGAATAGTACTAAAAAAAATAAAAATCATGCACTTTTTACGATACACATCCATCCTCTTTGCCATTTTACCATTATTTAGTTTTATGCTAAATGCTCAGCAAAATCAGGCCCAAATAAGTGGTTTTGTTTACAATCCTGACAATGAACCGGCCTTGTATTCAACAGTAATGTTGTTAAACCAGGATTCGGTGCTTGTTAAAGGAACTCTTAGCACCGAAGATGGCTCCTTCCTTTTAGAGAATGTAGCTCCGGGAAACTATTTTGTACAGATCCGTAACATAGAGTTCCAAACCCATATCTCAGCTCCCATTCGAATGGGTTCTGATGAAAGGATTGCGCTGGACCCAATTTTTTTATCTCCGGCCATTAGCCAACTTGGCGAAGTTGTGGTTACGGCAGACAGGTCCCTGATTGAGATCCATCCCGACAAAATGGTCTTCAATGTATCGGCCAGTGCCAATGCTGCAGGCAACAACGGACTGGAGCTGTTGGGCAAAGCTCCCGGGGTAATTGTTGACATGGACAATAACATTATATTACAGGGAAAATCGGGTGTGCAGATCTTCATCAACGGACGTCCATCGCGCCTTTCGGGTACCGACCTGGCCAACCTGCTGGAGGGTATGCGCTCAGACAACATTGAATCCATAGAGATCATTACCAATCCTTCTTCCAGATTCGATGCTGAGGGCACTGCGGGGATCATCAATATCATTATGAAAAGAAATACCCAAAGAGGGTTGAATGGCAACGTGGTTTCCAGCTATTCTCAGGGAAATCATGGCCGGGGCAGTTTGGGTACAACGCTGAATTATAACTCAGGTAAACTGGCATTCAATACCAGTATTTCTGCAACGCAGTCCGATTTCCAGACGGACTTTAAGGAAGTATCAGAGCGAAGAGGATTTATCCTTGATATGGAAACCAATGGGCTGAATAACAGAAAAGGCCTGAATATTTCCAGTGGTATGGATTACACATTCAACCCAAAACACTCTCTTAGTATAGATGGGCGAATCTTTGTTACCTCAAGAGATAATCTTTCTCAAAATAATACCGGAATAATTGATGCTTCCAATATTTTGCCTCAGGAGTTTTTACTGGCACAAACCCTCGATGATATCCCTTCTGAAAACTATGTGCTTAGCACCAATTACAGATTCATCCCTTCATCAACTTCAACACTAAACGCAGACGTTAGTGTGGGCAGGTATTCCAGCAGAAAAGCCACCAGACAACCCAACAGCTATTTCGACCAGAACATGGTTGGTATACGTTCAGTTAACAGTACTTACGATGCCGACACTTACATCGACCTGTTGTCAACCATGCTGGATTATGAACAGAAATTCAGTTTCCTCACCTTTTCCACAGGAGCTAAACTTTCCTATATCACTACCGACAACAATCTAAGATTCTTTAATATAGAAAATGAAGTTCCGGTTTACGATATTAGCCGTAGCAACGATTTCACATACGAAGAATCCGTTCTCGCATTTTATTTTATGATGAATGCAACTCCCAATAAATACCTTTCGCTCAATGCAGGGGTAAGGATGGAAAACACAACTTCGCTGGGAGTGCTTGACAGTGAAATACCCACCCAGGACGACAGGGTATCCAGAAATTACAATGACTTTTTTCCCAATATCGGCATTTCCTTCAACGATCAGAAAAACAACGTGTTCAGTGCCAGCGTTGGCCGGCGCATTACAAGACCCAATTATCAGGATCTGAATCCCTTTGAATCGAAAATGAGCGAATTACAAGCCAGGAAGGGAAATCCATTTTTAAACCCCAATTATATTACCAACTATCAGCTCACCTACTCCTTTAAAAGGTTTTTGGTTATTTCGAACACCTACAGTATTACCCGTGACTTCTTTGCCAATATTTTTATCATAGAAGGTGACAAAGGCAGTATCCTTTCGCCTCGTAATATGGATAAGGTTACCAACAATGGGTTGTCGGTAAGCATGAATTATGGGCCATTACCATGGTGGCAACTTATCTCTTTCCTGAATTACAACTACTCAACCTATAATGGCAGTATTGATGAGGCCATTATTGACCTAAAAGCAAGCACCTACAACATACGCATGCAGAACATACTCACAATACCCGGAGGCATAGGACTTGAATTGACGTATTACGTTAACAGCCCCAGTGTATGGAGAGGCTCTGTGGAAGTAGATGGCTTTCATGGGATGAATGTTGGTTTACGAAAGAACTTCTTAAACCGTAAATTGCTTGTGCAAATTTCTGGTAACGATGTGTTCGGCACCAGCAGTCAGTATCACTATAAAAGCAACTATGGCGGAATCGTTACAGACGGAATACTCAGTTTCGACAACCAGAGATATGGGTTCAGCATTACCTGGAATTTCGGCACACAGCAGCGGGCACAGCAACGATCAAGGTCGGCTATCGATGAGGAGCTGAGGCGTATTGCGGATTGACCACTAATGGGCAAGAAGCACTTGACATATACAAGCCCGGCAAATTCGATATCATCCTCATGGACATACAGATGCCTGCGTGACACGCCCATTTCCCTCGAGCCATTGTGTTTGTAGAAAAGGCGGTCAACACTGAACAACCATGGGAGTAGCTGCCCCATGGCAAGATACGGCAAGAACCGTTTGGTTCTCATTGGCCTGCCCTTACTGGAAATTTACCGGGTTCTCCTTATCTGTATCTGTATCTCCCGGAAACCGTTGATAGAAATCATGGCTCCAATTGTTTAGCCATGTTTGGAGAACTATCTGAACGTTGCTTTTTATTGTCGAATGGTTCTCCGATCGTTTGGTCATGCATACCATCACATTATTGTGATAGGCAAATTGTTCCCAGGATTTCATAAACAGCTGCGTTCCTCTGTAGCCTTCAGAAACTCCAGTATGGCCCTTGCGGTTTTCCTGCCTGAAGCAATGGCATTGACCACCAGGCTTGCCCCGAGGATGCTGTCGCCGGTGGCAAAAATTTTCTCAAAATGGGTTTGGTTGTTGGGTTTTACCATCACGTTTCCGCGGTGGGTATACTTCAGGTCCAGATCGTTTAGCAATCCCTCCTGCACCGGGTGCACAAACCCCATAGACAAGAGTACAAGGTCAACAGGTATCGTCCTTTCTGAACCTGGCACCACCCTCATCTCCATGTTTCCGTTGCTTCCGGGAGTCCACTCAACCTCAGCAATCTCAGCAGCCTTTACTTTTCCGTTTTCTCCTGAAAATTTTTGCGTCAAAACATTCCACATTCTTTGACAACCCTCTTCATGCGAACTTGAGGTTTTCTGCACTTTTGCCCAATAGGGCCATGGGTTGTTGATATCGCGCTTCAGTGGTGGCTCGGGAAGGATCTCGATCTGGGTAATGGACGCAGCTTTTTGCCGGTTGGAAGTGCCCACACAGTCTGAACCCGTATCACCGCCGCCAATCACAAGCACATGCTTCCCTTTGGCGGAGATCCTGTCGGATTCAGGGAAGTGATCGCCCCTGACTACCTTGTTTTGTTGCTTCAGGAAGTCCATGGCAAAATGCACCCCCTCAAGCTCCCGTCCTTCAACGGGCAGATCGCGCGGATGCATGGCTCCCACGGCAATGCAAACAGCATCAAACTCATCAGTAAGCCGTTTTGCGGTGATGTCTGTTCCAACATCTACTCCGGTGCGGATGATCAGCCCTTCCTGCTTCAGCACATCCAGCCGCCGGTCGATCACATGCTTGGCCAGCTTGAAATCGGGGATACCATAACGCAACAGTCCACCGGGGGCATCATCCTTTTCAAACAGGGTAACGCTATGGCCGGCTTTGTTAAGCAGATCGGCACAGGCCATCCCGGCCGG
The DNA here is from genome assembly GCA_007694165.1 of Bacteroidota bacterium. Classification (GTDB taxonomy): domain Bacteria; phylum Bacteroidota; class Bacteroidia; order Bacteroidales; family UBA7960; genus SKVR01. The sequence goes on along the minus strand of RECE01000281.1, from coordinate 15,833 downwards.
TCCGGAGCCAATTACAGCCACTGATTTTCCGGTTCGGAAGGCTGGCGGAGACGGTACAATGTATCCCCGTTCAAAAGCTTTTTCGGTCACTGCTGCTTCATTCTCCCTTATGGTTACGGGCTCCTCGTGCAGAGCCAGCACACAGCCTGTTTCGCAAGGTGCCGGGCATATTCGACCGGTAAATTCGGGAAAATTATTGGTTACATGCAAAAGGTCAATGGCCAGCTTCCAGTCGTCTTTGTAGATGGCATCCTGCCACTCGGGCATATTGTTCATCACAGGACATGCCCACTGGCAAAACGGGATGCCGCAGTCCATGCACCTTGCTGCCTGATCTTTGCGATCCTGGTCGTTCAGGGTTTGTTCTACCTCCCCGTAATCATGGATACGTTCCTGCACAGGGCGGTTACCACTTTCTTTCCGGGGTATATTGATGAATCCTCTGGGGTCTCCCATAACATGAATGATTTACGATTAATATTGATGTTGCGGTCTGTCTTCTGAAAGCTCAAGCTTTTTGCGAATACTATCCAGCTGCATCTCCTTGAGAACTTTTTTGTATTCCAGGGGGATGACTTTTACGAACTTACCGGCCCAGGCTTCCCAGTTTACAAGAATCTTTTCTGCCAGCAGGCTTTTGGTGTAAAGGAGTTGATTCGAGATGAGCTGTTGCACTTCTTTTATATCCGTCATATCTTCCAGGGGTCCTGTTTCCACCAACCCTTTGTTGCAGAAATACTCAAAATCTCCTTTCATATCCAAGACATAAGCAATACCTCCGCTCATACCGGCAGCAAAGTTTCTGCCCGTGGGGCCCAGAACCACTACCCTGCCTCCGGTCATGTATTCGCAGCCGTGGTCGCCCACCCCTTCTGCCACAGCCATGGCACCGCTGTTGCGCACTGCAAACCTTTCCCCTGCAATTCCTCTCACATACAGCTCACCGGAAGTGGCTCCGTAAAGTACGGTGTTGCCAATGATGATATTGTTTTCGGGGATAAACGTGCTGCCATCGGGAGGCGTTACAATGATCTTACCTCCCGACAAGCCTTTGCCCAGGTAATCGTTGGCATCTCCTTCAAGCCGGAAGGTAATTCCACTGGCAAGGAATGCCCCGAAACTTTGCCCTGCCGACCCGCTGAAGCGTGCATTGATACTATCTTCGGGAAGCTTTTCTCCACCCAGCCTGTTGGCCAGGTATCCCGATAGCATGGTACCCACAGCACGATCGGTATTTTTTATGCCATCCGACATCCATACCTTATCTCTGCTTACGATGGCCTTCTCTGCCAGTTGAATAAGTTTCAGATCTTTCACCTCATCGATGTGATGGTTTTGTGGATGGGTAAATCTCAGGTCATGGGTTCTGGATTGTGGCGGGAAATATATCAACTTTGAAACATCCACCGTGGCTGCTTTGGGATGACTGATATCTGTTCTGGCCTCCAGCAGATCGCTTCGGCCCACCAGGTCATCAAACTTCCGTACCCCCATCTCCGCCATTATTTCCCGTACATCCTGCGCGATGAATTGGAAAAAATTGACCACGTATTCTGCTTTTCCCAGGAACCTCTTTCTCAGGGTTTCATCCTGTGTAGCAACACCTACGGGGCACGTATTGAGGTGACATTTTCGCATCATGATGCATCCCAGATTGATCAGGGCCGCGGTGCTGAATCCAAACTCTTCGGCTCCCAGCAGGCCCATAAGTACCACATCGAGCCCGGTCTTAAGCTGGCCATCGGTTTGCAGCTTTACCCTTCCTCGCAGATTGTTCATCACCAGGGTTTGATGGGCTTCGGCAATACCCAGCTCCACAGGCAAGCCTGCATGTTTTATGGAACTCACCGGACTTGCACCGGTTCCTCCTTCCAACCCACTGATGGTAATTAAATCTGCTTTTGCTTTGGCTACCCCGGCGGCAATGGTACCTACACCATATTCGGAGACCAGTTTTACACTGATATTGGCCTTGGGGTTGGCATTTTTCAGATCGAAAATCAGCTGGGCCAGGTCTTCAATGGAATAAACATCATGGTGTGGAGGAGGTGAGATCAGGGTTATGCCCGGGGTTGAATTTCTCAGTCTGGCAATTACTTCGTTTACCTTAAATCCGGGCAGCTGACCTCCTTCACCGGGCTTGGCTCCCTGGGCTACCTTGATTTGCAGCTCATCGGCATTAACCAGGTAATCAATGGTAACCCCAAATCTTCCTGATGCCACCTGCTTGATAGCACTTCGCTTATTCTCCCCTCCGGGCAGGGGGTGATAACGCTCCGGGTCCTCTCCACCTTCGCCCGTGTTGCTGCGCCCGCCAATATAGTTCATGGCCATAGCAAGTGCCTCATGGGCTTCCTTGCTGATGGAACCATAGGACATGGCTCCTGTAACAAATCGTCGTGTAATTGACTCAACAGGTTCTACCTCTTCAAGGGGCACGGGCTGTTGTTTCCTGTAATTGAGGAATCCGCGTAAAAAGGCGGGTTTCCTGTTCTGCTCATTTACCAGGGCAGCGTATTCTTTGTATTTGGCATAGTTGTTCGTTTTGGTTGCCCATTGCAAAAGACTAATGGATTCGGGATTCCATGCGTGGTGTTCTCCGTTTACCCGGTAGGCATAGACACCCTCGGTGGCAGGTCGCCACGATCCGTTTTCACTCATGGAACCAAAAGCCTGCTTATGAGGCAAAGCAGCTTCAAAGGCAATCTCCTTTAATCCGATACCACCAATGCGCGATGCAGTGCCATTGAAATAGTTGTTCACAACCTGCGGATCAACACCAAGACATTCGAAAATCTGCGCTCCATGGTACGACCTGAGGGTGGAGATCCCCATTTTTGACATTACTTTCAATATGCCATTATCCAGGGCTTTGATATAGTTTTCCCTTGCTTTTCGGTATTCTAACCTGATGTCCCCTTTTTTCACCATATCATCTATAGCGGCAAAAGCCAGGTAAGGGTTGACAATACTGGCTCCATAGCCCAGCAAAAGAGCAAAGTGCATTACTTCACGGGGTTCGGCGGATTCAACAACCAGCCCCACCTGCATCCGCTTTTTGGCTTTGATCAGATGATGATGCACCGCGGCTACAGCAAGCAATGAAGGAATGGGGGCATAGGCCGGGTTGATATCCCGGTCTGATAAAATGAGGAAGTTTACATGGTTATCCACCGCATTTTCAGCATCCCTGCAAAGATTGGCCAGTGCTTCTTCCAGAGCCCGGTCTTCACCTCTGGGATCAAATACCATGGGTAAAACCATATGGGCAAATTCAGTGTCAACCAGATTTTTCATTTTTCCCAGATCGGTATTGGTAACCACCGGGCTTTTAAATTTGATGAGCTTGCAAAGGGAGGGAGATTCCTCAAGGAGGTTTTTATTTACCGATCCGATATAGTTGGTCAGGGTCATTACCAAACCTTCGCGTATGGGGTCTATGGGAGGATTGGTAACCTGTGCAAATTGTTGCTTGAAATAATTAAAAAGACGTTGGGGTTTATCTGACAAAACAGCCAGAGGCGTGTCATTTCCCATGGAACCAGTGGGTTCTTTTCCCTCCATTGCCATGGGTTTGATGATATGCTCCAGATCTTCTTTGGTATAGCCAAATGTTTTGGCCCAGGTAGAGTACTGATCGCCCATGGAAGAAGGCATTCTTTCCTTTACTTCAATGTTTTCCAGCTCCAGGCGATGGTCGCGGAGCCAGTTACCGTAGGGATTGGTTTTGGCCAGCTGACTTTTGATCTCTTCATCACTGATAATCACGCCCAGCTTGGTATCCACCAGCAAAAGTTTGCCGGGTCTCAGTCGTCCTTTTTCCTGCACTTCCTGAGGTTCAAAGCTTTGCACTCCGGTTTCGCTGCCCATAACGATCAACCCGCCTTTGGTTATCAGATACCTGGAAGGGCGCAGGCCATTTCGGTCCAGGGTGCCTCCCACATAGCGGCCATCGAAAAACAGCAGTGATGCGGGGCCATCCCAGGGCTCCATAATAGTGGAAAAATATTCGTAAAAATCCTTCAGGCTTTGAGGGATAGGGTTTTTGTCGTTAAAGGACTCTGGCACGAGCATGGCCAGAGCGTGAGGTAATGAGCGTCCGGTAAGCACAAGAAACTCAAGCACATTGTCCAGGGAGGCTGAGTCGCTCATGCCGGGCTCAATAACGGGAAATACTTTCTGCAAATCGCTGCCAAAAAGATCTGTCTTTAACAGCGACTCTCGTGCCTGCATCCACAACCTGTTTCCCTTTATGGTGTTAATCTCGCCGTTGTGCGCCAGGTAGCGGAATGGCTGGGCAAGACTCCATGTGGGAAAGGTATTGGTGCTGAAGCGCGAATGCACAACACAAATGGCACTTTCAAACCGGGCATCCTGGAAATCGGTGTAATAATGCGCCAGTTGTTCAGGCGTAAACATTCCCTTGAAGATCATGGTGCGTGTTGAAAGGCTTACCAGATAAAAAAAGCTTTTTCCTTCAATGGTTGATTCGCGGACTTTCTTTTCAGTGATCTTGCGAATCACATACAGTTTGCGCTCCAGATCATCCTGCTCATGGTTGCCCGTAATAAATACCTGCCTCATAAAAGGCTCATTGGAAAGGGCAATTTCGCCAAGTTCTTTGTTGTTTACCGGAACATCCCGGGTAGCAATTACCTGAAGATTCTCCTCGTGTATGGTATCAAGAAAAAGTTTCTCGCATTGTTCCCTGGCTTCCTTCTCTGCCGGAAGAAAGTAAATGCCTGCTCCATAGCTTCCGGCTGGGGGTAATCCCGGTATTTCTTCCGAAAGAAGACGGTGTGGAATCTGGACCATGATTCCTGCGCCATCACCGGTTTTGTCGTCCGCGCTCTCTGCCCCCCGGTGGGTCATGTTAATTAAAACCTCCAGTCCCGACCGTACTATCTGGTGTGAAGCTTCCCCTTTGATACTGGCTACAAAGCCAATGCCGCAGCTGTCATGTTCGTTTTCGGCGCTGTAGAGCCCCTGCTGGTCAACTATATCATTTTGCATAAATGTACATTTTAGGGTTTGGATGGAGGATTAAAAAAAAACCGCTCCCAGTTTTCTGAGAGCGGTTTTCATGCACATACTGTCACTTATCCATTCTCAGTAAAGGTGGAGCAAACCAAAAAAATAAATAATTGACAGGACTGTAAGCATTATCCGGGATTTTAAAATTTGTGTATCAAGTAACAAAAATAATGAAAAAACTTCAGAAGTCAGACACGATGTTAATAAACCAACATTTTGTTATGGAATTGTTTTATTATTTTGGGTCATCAGATCAATAGCCTTTTGTGGTTGCGCTGCCCCGAGGCACATTTGTAATGCTGTCAAAATCAGTTTATCCTTGACATACTACTCTAAGTGGTAGCGCACCAAACGCTTTTCAAGCCTCGTCTGGCTCCCCAGATAAATACTGCTATGCAATACCCGTCCCACATCTTTTGCATACAGATTATCAAGCAAAAAAGCATCACCCTCAGGATTTGTCAAAAAAGAAGTTACTGTAGTTCCATAATTCAGTGCATCGAAATTTCCTCCCGGCACTGCAACAGAAACAGGAACTTTCTGCATCATCGACTCTGCAATGGCCAGGGTATCATTATTATGAATTTCATAGTGTTTCCTGAGCACCTCTCCAAAATGATTTTCAGCAAAGAGAATGTCTCCCTTTTCATCGACAAGATAGGAAAGTGAGTCACGCAGTATGGATATTATCCTCCATTCATTGGCAGAGCCATACTGTATACCTTCCAGGACAAAATACTTTTCTCCACCAAGAATCGTGTCGCGTGCAACCACAATACTGTCAAGTTTTCCCACGGGCGTAATTGTCCCGTCCTGCGCAACATTTCTGTTCTCATACACCCAGTAATTTCCAATCTCCAGGGGCATGAAAGTGAGGTGGGGAATGGGATCAGATTCCTCATTTTTGGCACACGATACAATTACAAGGGCTAGCCCTACAACAATCAATAATTTTTGCATGTTTGATGAATTTAGTTAATAAAAAAAAGAAAGCAAAAAGTATTTTTGTATCATAGGCATGCAAAGAAGTTGGTCCAACAATATAACTTATGTTTTTTTAAAATATTGTGAGTGTGTTGATTTTTTTTAGCAATGCTATGATTTGGGAAAAGATGAAACCTCCATGCTTAAGCTTAAAACATCCCGATTTATGTGGAAGGATGACTAATTGCAAAACGAACTGTCAGCCAGCGCAGCAAGAGTATTGTTGGATGTTTTCCCGCAGAAAAAGCGGGACAAGCTATCTGGCAACTTTAATCAAATTTATAAATAGAAAACAAATCACCATGTACATTAACACATTTATTTTCCGTTTTATCTCACCAGTATTTTCTTAGTTCTGAGCTCCGTCGCCCCTGTGAGAGAAACAATTAATATTTGCCCGATAAAAGATGAAACATCATGAACGTGTGAAGTAGCATCATGGAGCGTTACAAAATCACCTTGCCCAATGAGTTTGCCTTGCAGACTGAATATCTGATAATCCCACGAACCTGAGCTGTTTTGCGGGATGTAAAAGTATATTTGACCCTTATGGCCAAACATTCGCACATCGTTGCCCTGAAAAGCTTCCACCGCCACAACGTGGCTATACCCGGTGGTGCCATCAAAGTCTGTCTGCCTTATTTTGTAGTAATTAATTGAAGGTTTGGGATGGCTGTCGTGGTATGAATAGCTTTGCACCTGGTTGCTGTTTCCTGCTCCCGGCAGCTGGCCCAGTGGCTGAAAGTACATTCCATCAGTTGAACGCAATACAGTAAAAAAGTCGTTATTGATTTCTGTGGCCGTTTGCCAGGTGAGCAGAACTTCTCCGTCCAGGAGCTCTGCTTCAAAACTCAGCCAGTCAACCGGCAGAGGATTGATATCAAAATCACTTCCCAGGGCAAATTCAGAAAACCCATTTACGTTTTGCTGCAGAAAATAGAAATCACCCTCTGAAGTACCATAAGAAAATTCATCTCCTGCCATCTCCCAGTCATCATTTCGGTCGTTCCTTTTGAGTATTCTTATACTTGAAGGAGTTTCTATACCCTCAAATCCACCAGCCCGTAGACTTATGCTATACTCTGTATCAATCACACCGTCCTGATTAACATCCCAGTACCCCTCATTGGACAAGGTGTTGATCAAGATTCCATCTATTTCCTCTGGCAGGTTACCAAGATACTCTTCGGCTTGGGGAGGGTCTATGAAATTAACGGTCAGAGTTGCTTCATCATTTGTATTCAGCTGGCCTTCGTAAAACATGATCCCGGCAAAGCTCCGGTAAGTTTCGGTACCAACAGGGAAGAAGTACAAAAGATTCCCGGATGAAGAAGTATTTTCAGAAACAGTGCGTGTAAAACCACCATTGATCCAGCTGTTAGGGCTACCCATTCCCGAGGGCGCCGGGTTGGCCAAAAACAATTGGTTACCATCAGTAGTGAGCAGTCCGTTTTCTAATTCAAGTTGCTCACTTATGGTGAGTTCCCGGGTAAGGGTAACGGCATCCTGGCTGTTTTGCAGCATTACCCTAAAACCCTGCACCTGCGTGGGAAGGCCGTTTCCGGTTACCATATTACTTGCTCCACTTACCTCGTATCGGGCTCCTGCGGAGAAAACCCGGTTGTTCGTGATCACATTACCCCGATTGGCCGTTTGGGTGATACCAAAAATGCTTTCGTAGCGGAGTGTGGCATCAGAATTGAGATGGAAACTACCCGGTCCGGTGATCTGATTTTCATCTAAAATTTCCAACCGGGCAGGATTATTCACATCCATTACCCCATTAATGGTAACATCCGAAACAATCCTCAGATTACTCATTGATTCGTGCAAAAAGGTAGAATTGACTTCAAGGTTGTGGTATGTCCTGTCTCCTCTCAGAATTCTTCTAACCAGAATATTGGGGAACGGATTTTCCAATGCAATTGTACCACCTGACAAATAATAATCGCCCGTAAGCCCGGGAACTGTAATATCATTTCCTCCCCCACGGAGAATAATTAACCGGCCTGTATCCATCACTAAATCGCCAGTACCATCTATACCAAAATCACGAACGCTGGCCTCCCCTGTTATTTCAAGGCGGTTCAAAACTTCAAGGGGGCCCATATTAAGGGCCAAATCATCTGCAAATTCAGAGGAAACCACAATGTTATGGTAGGTTCTTTGACTTCTTAAGCTCCATAAAGGATTAGTTGATCCTGACCCAACCATTTCCAAAGTTCCACCGGTAATAGTATATTCGCCGGTTAAGAAGGGTTGCTCCCAGCTCCCTTCTTCAATTCTGAAAACACCACCGGATTTCACCAATGCTCCACTACCCTCAATTCTGAATGCAAAGCCATCCAACGGATAAGGACATATCAGGGTTCCCCTCCTGATTTCCAGTGATCCCGGACTTTCAATATAAAAAGTGGGGGTTGTATTGAACCTGAACTCCAGTTCATCGCTAGCCAGGTCGATGATAATATTTTTGGCACCATGGTCATTGTCTTCCACGGGCAGTGCATTGCCCGAAACCTGGTGGGTGGTGCCGGTATAGTGGTAAGTTGCGTTGGGGGAAAGACTAAGTTGATAAAAAACCAGGGTGCCGATTCCTGAATTGGAGATTCCTTCGGGGTGACTGGTAATTATAGTGGCATCATCTTCCAGGGTAAAAGAGTTAGAAGTAAAAGAATAATTCCAATGAATTATATGGCTTCCTGCGTTTATTGTGGCTCCTGTCCTCACTACCATATCCTTTGAAAGCAGCATAGCGTGAAGTATCAGCGTTGACCCCTGGTCAACAATCAGTCCTTCGAATGGTGAAGACCAACCGGCGTAAGCATTCTGTGGCTGCGAACCATTGAAGATCACTGTGCGTCCAAACGGCTCGAACTGCCCATTAATGATCCAGTCGCCCCCCACATAAAAATCACTCCTGGGGGGGCCTAATTGGTCGAAAAAGGGATGAAAACGGAGTTGATGGTTATTCAAAACATCCCCCAATACCCTGAAATCAATATCCGGGTGCTGATGACTGATAAACCCTCCAGACGCGGAGTCGATGGTAAAATTACCCAAAACGGTAAGATCATCGGGATAATGACCAGCCAGGTTGAGATAAAGCGAAGTTCCTTCAGATACCTGCACATGCCATGGGTCATTCCATTCTGTAACGCGTGTAAAACTTCCTCCCGTGGCATACCGCAATACCGAGCCTTCAAGATAAACCGGAGCAGAGGCAACACTTCCCGAAATAAGATGCAGGGTGCCGGAAATGAAGGATATAGCCGTTTCAAACTGCACATCTATCCCTACGATGGCCACATCATGAAAAATGATCTCATTACTTCCTGCGGCAGCGGCACCTTCAGCAAATTCCACCCTGCCACTGGCGGCATCAAATGTACCATTGTTGGTAAAGGTTCCCTGATTTTCGATTACCAGGGTCTGGTCATCATAAACTGCCAGGGTTCCCCCATCCGAAATGGTAACGGAATTGACCCGTGCAAAATCATCAAGCATCACCACATGTTCATTCCTGATGACTGCATGATCACCGGGTAGTGGTATGCTTCCACCCTGCCAGGTTGCTGCATCCCACCAATTGCCTGAGTTTACTGTTATTCTTAAAGTACGCGTAGTGTAGCCGTTGTTTCCAAAACCATCACCAATCAATCCATATTGGGAATGCACAGGGATTGGGAAACCCATTATTGCAGACAGCAAACAGAGTATGAGCGTTTTTCCGAAGAAACCGGACAACCTTTTTTCTTTACTATTGCGTGGCATCTTCAAATTCTGAAACATTGAAAAAGCAAATCCAGAAGAATAATACTTTATATAGGGTTTTCCAGCCTTTCTCCTGACATGCAGAGTTTGGTTGCAGATTAAACGAGGATTGGTAGGGCAACTACTTTTTCTCATGACAATATTCTTTAGGCTTAAAAAAACTTTAGCTTACTGGTTTTAATAGTATTATAAAGTTCATGAAACTATGGGCCATAGAAAACAGGGAATTCCCCCATAAATAAAAAATGGGGGAAATCCCTGAGAAAATTTTATTGGTTTGGCTAAGTCGGAATTGCAAATGCTGCCATGCGGAGAAAATCTTTTCAGAATGGGCTGGACTGGGCTGAAAAGCAGATTTATTTATTTCGCCTGGTTAAGGGAGGCAGATATATATTTTTATTGATGACAATTCACAAACTATCCGATGCTTTTCTGCGGGGGATCCACTTCCCGCTTCAAAAAAAATTAAAAATCAAAAGCTATAAGACTACTGCTTATGAAAACTTTATCCAAAATCACTTCTTTGGCAATTGTTTCTGTATTTTTTGCCATTTCTGTCAATCAAACTTTTCTATATGGCCAGAATACTTCAGAATCAGGGGACATCCTGGAAAAACACTGGTGGCAAGCCAATAACAATGTACTTGCTCTAGCCATAGATTCTTTGAACAGGCACATCTTTATCGGGGGTAATTTCACCTATGTTGGGCCAGGGAATACTTATGGAACCGCATTCAATCCTGAAACCGGGGAGCAAGCCATGAAACCACCACGGCCCAATGAAAGGGTCAGGGCTTCAGTGCCTGATGGACAGGGAGGATGGTTTATCGGTGGACATTTCAATAAGGTTGGCGATAGCACCAGGGTTGGTTTGGCACATATAAAAGGTGACGGAAATGTGGGTGTACTGGTTGCTGATGTAAACCTGGCTGTGAGAGCCATGGCACTGGATGGAGAAATTCTGTACATAGGTGGCGATTTTTCCATGGTTAATGATCAGCAGCGGGAAAGACTTGCTGCCATAAATGTGGTAACGGGACAGGTATTACCCTGGAACCCCGGCGCCAACGGAACGGTTTCTTCCATTGCCATTTCGGAAAACACTGTGTATGTGGCTGGGCAGTTTAGTGCGATAAATGAAACTCCAAGGAGCCATCTGGCTGAGATTGGCAAGGCTGATGCAGTTTTGACAGGCTGGAACCCCCAGCCCAACAACAACGTAATAAAAGTTGCCCTTTGGCAGGACAGGGTCTATGCTTCAGGACAGTTTACCGAAATGGGTGGCATTTCCCGTACCCGTATTGCATCGTTCAACCTAAGCGATGGAGCCCTTACCGATTGGAATCCAACTGTAGATGGTGTTGTTAATGCAATGGCATTTCATGGAGATCATGTTTTTGTGGGTGGAAATTTCATTCATCTTGACAATAATCTGCGATACAGACTTGGTGCATTGCATATTGACACTGGAGAAGCTACAGATTGGGATCCTCTAACCAATGGTGGCGAGGTCAATTCAATCACTATTTCCGGTTCTACCATTATAGTTGGAGGATCTTTCAATAGTTTCGGGCCCTTTCCATCTGTTGACCGCAACAGAATAGCAGCATTTGATCTTACAAGCGGTGAAATTACATCATGGAATCCTGATGCAACCGGAACGGTATTTTCAGTAACTTCCTATAATGACAAAGTTTTTGTGGCAGGTGAGTTTAAAGATATTGGAGGGTTAAGACGAAGCCGTTTGGCCTCACTTGACATGGATACCGGCAGACCTACTGACTGGGATCCTGATATGTTTGGTGGGGTCAGTGCACTGCTTATTGCCAATAATACCCTTTATGTTGGTGGTGCCTTTAGTCATGCCAACGGTGCACCCCATTTAGGTGGTATCCCACGCCAACGGCTGGCCGCTTTCGACATCAGCACCGGTGAGTTAACGGATTGGGATCCGGGTGCGAACAATATAGTATTCACGATGGCATATCATGAAAACGCCCTTTATCTGGGAGGTTCATTTTCTATTATCGGGAATGAAAACCAAACCGGTGTGGCAGCATTTAATCTTACCTCCGGGGAAATGTTGGATTGGGACCCTGCTTCAAACAATACCATAACAGCTATCAAAGTAAGAAACAACACGGTTTTCCTGGGAGGAATATTCACACAGATGGGAGGCCAGTCCAGAAGCAGAATCGCCGCGGTAAGTGCCTCAACGGCCGAACTATTTCCCTGGGATCCCAACGCCAACAATACCGTTTTTGCTATTAAATCTTACGGCGACAACCTTATTGTTGGTGGAAACTTCACCAATATCGGGGGGCAAAACAGAAACCGTCTGGCAATGATCGGCATTGACAATGCGAATGCTTTGCCATGGAATCCGGATGTAAATAATCCTGTGACTTCAATCAAAGTAACAGATTCTATCGTATATATTGGAGGCAGTTTCTTTAGGGTAGGCGGTGTTACACGAGTGAACCTTGCCGCACTAAATCCCAATGCAGAAACCGATATACTGCTCCCCTGGAACCCTGGATTTAATGGCACTACACAATCAGTTGCTGCAGTTGAGGTATTCGACAATCAGGTATTTGCAGGCGGAGACTTTGAAAGAATTACCAACAATATCATACAGAATTTTGCTGTATTTACACCTGCAAGCCTGGTGACAGAACCCCCGGTAAGCTCAAAAGAATTTGACACACCATTGAATTTTAGTGTTTTCCCAAATCCTGCCAGTTCACAATTACATGTAGAGCTATCCCACTTTAAAGATGGCAATGTAACTCTTGAAATCATTAACCTGCAGGCACAGATAGTTTACAGGAAAGAGATGAAAGGATTTGACGGTTTAAATACAGCTACGATTGATGTAAATCACCTGCCAGGGGGACTGTATATTTTAACAGTAACAAATCAGAATGACAGGAAAAGTCTGAAATTTCTGAAATATTAGCCAGTTGTGGTAATGGCACTCCTGAGATTTAGACAAACTCATGCGTGTCCGCCAGCAGGCTTTCAAAGCAATTGCCGGGTTCTTCAAACCATCCCACTCAAAAAAACAAAAAGGGTAAACCCAATCCCGCCCAGCAACGAAAGAACCGAGGGTATTTTCACCCCAGCTTTGCTTTGCCAGATGGATTTGATGTTGACCAAACCCACAACAAGTAAAATCGCAAGAACCACGATCACAGCCCTTATGAAAACCCATTTTGCCGGAAGCCCTAATGCAAGTATATATGGATTTATAGTCATAGCATCCATGATGGCCAGTCCATACAGAGCTACCGCCAGTAGCGTAATGAAGCTGACCAGCCAGGTGGTTAGTTTTTGTTTGAACAGGCCTTCGGGAGATTTTGATCTGATTTTTCTGACAAGAAACCGGACAGGAAAATAAATCAAACCAAACAGGCATAACAGAATAGCTATACCGGGTAGAATCATCCTTTGATACATCCCGGCGCCGACAAGGGCAAGGGTAGTTGATATTCCGCGATTAACCCTTACGTCAGTCACAAGTTGAAGCGGCTGAACTTCCATATGCGAATGAATGTCAAATCGAACCGGATCCGGATCATCAAAAAAGGCCGCAAAGTTGATGTCAGCATCAGCGTGGGGATAATGGCCTGAGCCGGGAATAATATGATGCGCATAATTAGTGAAGTATTCGGCAAATTTATCGCCGTTTGATGGTGGGGTGACAGGATCCAGTTCTCCCGAGATGAGCAATACGGGTGCACCGGATAAATCCCAAACTTCGGTTGGGGCCTTTTGAGAACCACGCAGCTCCGGCCAGAATATGTTGAGAGTTGTTTCTGAATTGTTTCCCCAATAAAACTTATTGAGTTGAAGTGCAAGGTTGTCCCATTCGCCGGGATAAAGAAATGAAGAGTCTTCTTCCTCGTCGTTATTTCTCAATATGAGATTGATATCGGCACTTATTGCCGCCCATGTATTAGCCATTGCCAGCGACATGTTTTGTACAATCCAGTCGTTTCCCTGTGCCAGCTGATGAATGAGAATGGGTAAAATCTCAATGCCATTTTTTTGATAAAGAAGATTGAAAACACCGCCAAAAATCATGCTTGAGGTGATGAAATGATCTCCTTCACCAATCATTCTTTGCAGAAAAGCAGGAAGGGGGATCGGATTGTTATTTATTCGCTGCAGGACCTCAATCAGATCTGCTTCAGGGTCAGGAAATGCTTCGCTGCAGTCTGCATCATTGTTGCAATATTCAAATAGTATGCGTAGAGACCTGCTCAGGTAAACCGGAATTCTGTCGTAGTAGTTTTTCAGAGGATACATCCCTATAAGGATGGCGCTTCTCACCGTCTGCGGATATTGCTGAATCTGGGTCATTGCATGCCGCGTGCCGTAGGAAAGTCCGCGGATATTCCACTGATCATAACCGAGTGCTACCCGGAGTGCTTCAACATCATGTGCAACTTCTACTGCATTGTAGAAAGTAATTTCAGCGCCGGCCTCTCTTATTCTTTCGGCACATTCAGTGATTGCGGCTGCCTGCAGTTCATGGAGGGCCTGTCCGGAAGTGAACGTAGTAGCAAGCCTGAATTCTTCCGTATCAAGGTTTTCGCAAAGCCGTGGATGAGAGTAGCCCGATCCTCTGATATCTATCAGGACCAGATCACGATTTTTCAGCACTTCGCGTGTAAAGTTTCCGCCGGCAATGTCATTCACAAATTGATTAGGGCCAATGCCAGGACCCCCGGGCAGAATGATTACAGGATCAGAGAGAGAATTCTCACTATAGCTTTCAATTACCGTAAACGCCATAAATATCTCCCGTGAGTCCGGATTGTTGCGGTTTTCCGGGACAGCCAGATAACCAAAACGAACCCGGTCTTTGATTTCTTCATCCAGCTCAACGGGGTGGGGCTCCCACAAGATCTGAGAATGGGAATGTAATGGTATCGCGGCCAATACGAGGAAAGCGAGAAAAAGGATTGGGGGCTTCATAGTCTGTAATTTTATGCGATTAGAACTGAACTTAAAATTAACAATGCACGCTCATATCTAAAAATAATAAAAAAACAGATAAAATCAAAAGTAGAAATTTTAATACTGGATTCTTTTCTCCGGCAAACAGTGGTAAAGGTAGGATTCAACCCTGTCGGGCTTATAATAATTAAGTGAGATGCTGTTAAGTATTTCTGCCAGGAGTTGATATACACCAGTTTAGTATTTTCAAAATTTTCAACTGCCTGCATGTGATTTTCGGATATGTGGCACTTCTTGTTCTACTTTTTCCACAGCAATTAAAAAAAAAATCAAGACAAAAGAAACTTACTTGTTCTTTTGTTGAATTATTTGTTACTATAAAGGTCACCATGATACCGATAAAAGAAAACAGGGAAATCCACCATTAGGAAAAACTGGTGGAAAACCCTGAGGAATTATTTGTGATTTGGGGGATTAAACCTTGGAGGTTTTTGAAACCTCCAGGGTTTGGGTTTGGATACTTACAAACAAGCCGATTTCAGAGCGGAATTAACTTCGTTGAGTTCCCTGCGGTCGGTTACAAATTCCGCTCAGTGAGGGGGTTTGGGAGATCCCTTGCCCGGTCGGGACTCTAAGCTCCCGTCCGGGCTAATGCTCGGAAGTTAATTATTGATTTTGAATGCGTTGAGGGGAAGCGGCAGGGAGAAAGGCATGGGTGTAGGTGGTTAAAGGAAGTGACGGGGTGACTAAAGCTCACCCCGCCACTAAAGGTTAAACTCCCGATAGTGGCGGGGTCACTGAAAGTGGCCCCGTCACCTTTAACCCTTAAACCTGGCTTCCGGGTAATAAATTTCAAATACCCTTAATCTCCCAAAATGCCTTTCACTTCCGATTCCGCTATTTCCAGATCTTCGGCAATTTCTTCAAGGGTAAAACCTTTGGATAGCATTCTTTGGATGGCTTTTTTAAGTTTGGATTGAATTTCTGAGGCGGTTCTTTCCGCTTCCTCTATCTTCTTCAAGAATTTTGCTTCCTGATTATCGAGAATAAACTCTATTTCCTGCTCTCCTTCCAGT